>NZ_JBQIQO010000064.1:0-2696 GCF_056799795.1 Rikenella sp. | reverse complement strand
AACCCTCCGTCACCGCCGTCCACCGGTAAGCCCGAGTGTGCGTTGCGGCAGCCCGGGGCGGGCCGCTCGGCACTCGAACCGGGTCCCTTTACGCTAAATTACTCCCCATAAACACACGATCCGTTTATTCCGAGAGGCAACGCAACTGAAAACCGAGCGCGCGATTATTCGCATAACAAGGATTCAAGTGCGCCCCGCTGAAACTCAGATAGAGTCCATCTCCCCCGCTCACCGACGACGAATAGCCGAAGCCGTGACTTCCCGCGCCATCCCCTTCTCCCGTATAGTGATTGCGGTAGCCCGGCGCGAGCGCCGCGCCTCCCCTCCCGCAGGAAAAACGCCCCTCCCGCGCGGAATTCCGAGAAAACTCCCTATCTTTGCCCTGTTTTTTTGAGACTGTTCGGATAATTCGATGGCTGGAAAAGTCAGGATGGTTTCAGCGTGTCGGCCCTTCGGTATTCCCGCGCACTGAACCCCAGTGGAGCCACGGACACCCGGCCTTCGGAACGAGCCGCACCCCATTTGTGCAGCCCACTAAACATCGAAACAGTCTATGATCTTAGAAGCATTCAAAGAGCTCGGTCTCTCCGACCGTACGCTCGACGCCTTGGCGGCCAAAGGGTTCGAAACCCCGTCGCCCATCCAGCGGCTCACCATTCCCGTGATGCTGCAAAACCGCAACGACATCATCGCCCAAGCCCAGACCGGAACCGGCAAAACCGCCGCCTTCGGCCTGCCCATCGTCGAGCTGCTCGAACCCCGGGCCAAACAAGTGCAAGCCTTGATTCTCGCCCCCACCCGCGAACTCGCCATCCAGGTGAACGACGAAATCCAATCCTTCCGCAAAGGCGACCTGCGCGTCACCCCCATCTACGGCGGCGCCGCCATGAACGAACAACTGCGCCGACTTCGTGCCGGCGTCGACATCGTCGTCGGGACCCCCGGCCGCATCCTCGACCACCTTCGCCGCGGGACCCTCGACCTCTCCTCCCTTCGGTGGCTCGTGCTCGACGAAGCCGACGAAATGCTCAACATGGGCTTTATCGACGACGTCGACGAAATCCTGAGCTACGCCCCCGACGAGCGTCGCATCTTCCTCTTCTCCGCCACCATGCCCGACCGGATCGCCGGACTGTCGCGGAAATACATGCGCGACATAGAAGTGCTCCGCGTCGAGAACAAACAAGTCACCGCCGACCTCACCGACCAGATCTACTTCGAAGTCCGCGAGAGCGACAAATTCGACGCCCTGACCCGGATCATCGACGTCGAGAACGACTTCTACGGCATCGTTTTTTGCCGCACGAAAGTCGCCGTCGACCAACTCGTCAACAATCTCCTGGAACGCGGCTATGCCGCCGAAGGGCTTCACGGCGACGTCTCCCAGTCCCAGCGCGAAAAGATCCTCCGTAAATTCAAGAAACGCCACTCCAACATACTGGTCGCCACCGACGTCGCCGCCCGCGGGATCGACGTCTCGAACCTGACCCACGTCATCAACTACTCCCTGCCTCAGGATCCCGAATCCTACGTCCACCGGATCGGTCGTACCGGCCGTGCCGGGAACGAAGGAACCGCCATCACCTTCATCTCCCCCGCCGAGAACCGGCAATTCATGTTTCTGCAACGCCAGGTCAAAGCCGAAATCCGGAAAGAGACCTTGCCCACCGGGCATGATATCGTCGAGATGAAGAAGCTGAAAATCAAGGACGAACTGGCCGAGATCGTTGAAAACGAGACCTACGCCGACTACGACGAGATCGCCCGGGAGCTTCTGGCCGAGCTCGATCCGGAAGTCGCCCTCGCCGCCCTGATGCGCCTGGCCTTCAAGAACGAGTTGGACGAGAGCAACTATCCCGAGATTCGTCGGATCGACGTGAACCGTCGCGGCACCTCGCGGCTCTTTATCGGCCTGGGTAAGAGCTCCGGTTATCGGCCTAAGTTGATCGTCGAGCTGCTGGCCCGCGAGTGCGGTATTCCCCAGCAGAAGATCGACGACGTGAAATGTATGGACGACTTTTCGTTCGCGACGATTCCGTTCCAGGACGCCGAAGCCGCGATGAAGAAGCTCAACTCGCTTCGGGAGCTCGCCCAAGACGACCGTCCGCTGGCCAAGTTAGCCAAGGAGTCCGAGAAGCAGAGCGACCGCAACCCGAACGGCGTTCGGGACAGCGGTCGGAACTATCGTCGCGGGCCTCGCGACTCCTATCAGCGTCGCGGCGGTTCTCAGGACTACTCCAAGCGTCGCGACCACACCCGTCGGAAATACTGATTCGGGTTCTCTCGCAGCTTGGATAAGAGACCGCATATTAGTTTGGTTCCGCCAACAGTTTGAGGATGCGCATCATCCGTCTAAAGCCGCGCGAACAGAGAACGGGGGTAGAGGCTGCCATTTGCCCACCGCGGGCACGCGGGGCCTGCCCGGCCGACGCGTTCGCGTCATGGCGGGCGGCCGTTACTATTCCTTCTTAGCCTAACCGCGCGCGACTGCTGGAAAAGGAAATCATTCAAACGCATGATCTGCGTTTGAATAAGATTTCCGCCAGCGCGCGGCCAAAGAACGGGGGTAGAGGCTGGCAGTTGAAATGCGTCAGCATTTCCCGTCCACGGGACGTGGGGCCCGCGCGGCCCGAGCGCAGTTTCCTCAAACTAAAACGCGCGCCCCGCCTAAAGAAGCGATTCAACTCTTTCGGCGA
>NZ_JBQIQO010000063.1:0-4162 GCF_056799795.1 Rikenella sp. | reverse complement strand
TTTATGGGGCGGGACTGCGGCGGAGCGCCAGCGGAGCCGCAGTGAGGCTGACACGGGGTGGAGAACTGGGGCGAGCTTGGGGCTGTGCCTGTTCTTCAGGCGGGAAAACCGGCTACGGTTTTCCCGCCGTGCTGGGCCGAGCTGTTGGCCGTGCTTTTGCGGCTCTTTGAGCCGCGCGGGCCGAAGCCTTCCGCCGCGGAGGCCCGCAACTCACGTTGCTGTGGGCCCCGCAGGCTTCAACCCGCTAAGGCAATTGCATTTTCGCAAGTTCGATCGCGTCCCCGCTGGTGGCGAATTGCTATAGTCTAAGAGCGAGTAGCGCGATTCGTGAGGAATCGCTGTCCTTGGCAAGAGCGACGCATTAGCGGCGCGAGGGGGGCGCCGAGAACGAATTTCCGAGAATGGGGAAGTGCTTCTGCGACTCGTAGAGTCGCCGGGCCTCCGGCGGCGGAGACCCTCAACTCGCGATGTTCGTTGAGTGCACCCGCAGGCTTCGACCCGCTTAAACCAAGAACGAATAGTGCGGTTCTTCGAACCGCCGGCCTCGTCGCCCAGCGGCTTTGCCGCTCGGGGGGATGGGCGACAGGCCGAACTTGAAAGATTTGGGGCGAGCTCTTGGTTGTTCTTTGGGCCGGGCTTCTGCAACTCGTCGGAACTCGTTGCGCTCACTGCTGGCGGCGAACTACTTCAGCCTGGGCCTGCCATGCCGCTTACGCGTCAAGAGTTGTCGTAATTTCTGGGCGTTCGGCCCGTGCAGTTCGTTGAACCACCAGATTAGTATGAAAACGGGCCCAAGCCCGGGTTCTAAGTCCCCAATCGGTTCTGTCGAAAGCTCGCTTGTCCCGTTTATTCCGAGAGGCACCGCAACTGAAGACCGTAAGCGCGACTGCCCGTATATCCGGGATTGAGGCTGATCGTGTGGAAATTCGAGTACGCCACGTCGATGCCGCTTGTCGATGACGAGTAGACGAAACCGCCCTCGCCGACGCTGCTCGTCCCGCCCGTATCTCGCGGGCGGAAGCCCGGGGCGGGGCCGCTGCCGTCCCGATAAAAAACTACTTCACATTCTCCCGCACCGGTCGCTCCGACCGACGTCCCGCCAAGTCGTTCAGCGTTCGCACCGTGATCCCCAGTCCCTCGACCCCCTCCGACGTCGGAATCTCCTCCGTGAAATTCAGCTCGATCACCCGCTCCTCGCCCGGCAGCAGGTCGAAATAGGCATCCGACGCATTATCCTGTCTCGCCGCCGCGTCGAACACGACCGATTTCAGCAGCGTATTCGCCCGCAGCGTCGCTTCGACCCGCCTCGGCCCCGCCTGCTTATAGGAAACCGTATAGTCCGCCGCCGGCAACGCCAAATCCTTGAACGGCACGAACCAGTAGATCGACCGCAGCGTATCCCCGCCGATCACCCCGTCGGCCACCAGACAGACATTTTTTCCCTCTGTCGAGAGTTCCCGCAGCAACTCCGTATCCTGAGCCCGCAGCAGCTCCCGGTTCGAATTGGCCGCCACGTCCGCCCGCAGCGTCGAATCCCACAGCGTCTGGCCCGTAAAGTCCATCAGCCGCAGCGAAACCGTCCCCTCCTGCGCCCGGAGCCGATCCGTCACCGCCCACAGCACCGCCGTCTGCGTCGAGTCCACCCGTTCGAACGCCAGCAGCGTCGGCACGAAACTCCGCCGGGCGTAGTATTGCAGCGCCTTCCAGCGGTAGCGGCTGTCCATCGAGCTCCACGAAACAGCCGGATAGCAGTCGTTGAGCTGCCAGTAGATCGTCCCTTGGTTGAACGGCCGTTTGATGCGGTGTCCCTCCATCGCGATCTTCATCCCCTCGGCCTGAAGCAGCTGGGAGAGATAGACATACGTCCGGAAATCGTCCTTCAGCAGCGGCAGGTCGCGCGCCATGTACTCTTCCAACAGCCGATATGCTTTCGGACTCTTCTGGTGGGCGATCATCGCCGGCGAGTAGAGCCGCATCTCTTCCGGCGCGAAATACTCCCGGTAGGTGTCGTAGCAGGCCAGCGAGACGAAGCCGTATTCGTTGCTGAACCGACCCGGTTTATCCTTGTAGACCGAGAAAGGCTCCTCGTCGTGGAAAACGCCCCAGTAGTGCACATCTCCTTTGATCCGGCTCAGCGGATTGCCGCGTCCGTACATCGGCGAACTCGGATGGTACGGCCGCCCCTCGTCCTCCGTCGCCACCACGTCGGCCAGCACTCCCCGGAACAAGGTGTCGATACCGTGCTTGATCTGCGCCTGTTCCGTCGAATCCCATCCGTACACGCCCTGATATCCCCAATGGTTCCAAGCCTCGTCGATCTCGTTATTTCCGCACCAGATGGCCAGCGACGGGTGGTTCCTCAAACGCCGCACGTTGTAGACCGCCTCGCGCCGCACGTTGTCGAGGAAAGCCGTGTCCCACGGGTAGAACGAGCAGGCGAACATGAAGTCCTCCCACACCATCATCCCCCGTTCGTCGCACAGGTCGAAGAAGAGATCCTCTTCGTAAATCCCCCCGCCCCAGACGCGGAGCATATTCATGTGCGACTCCGCCGCCGCATCGACGATCGCCCGGTAGCGGGCCGTGTCGACCCGCGACGGAAAGACGTCCTGCGGAATGTAGTTCGCCCCTTTGATAAAACACGGAATGCCGTTCACGTAAAATTGGAAACTTGCCCCCTCGCCCACGCTGTCCGGCTCCTGCACCAGCTCGATTTTTCGCACGCCGATCCGTTGCGTGTCCCGATCCAGCAGGTTGCCCTCCTTGTCCGTCACGAATGTCCGCACGGTGTAGAGGTTGGGCTCGCCCATGCCGTTCGGCCACCAGAGCTTCGGATGGACGATGGCGAACGGGATCTCGACCGTCGTTTCCGCCTCCCCGAAAGCACCCAGCATCACGTCGGCCTGGCCGTAGACGTGCGTGGCGGCGGAGTCGGCCACGATCACCCGCACCGGTGTCTTACGGTGTTCTTTTTCAGTGGTATTCCCGCCGCGCAAGGTCACCCGCGCCGTGAAAGCGCCCCGTAGCGAGTCCTGCCAGCTCTCGCGGACGAATTGGATGCGGTCGATCGCCGCCTCCGACCAGGCATCCAGATAGACCGGCCGCCAGACGCCCATCGTCAGATACCTCGGCCCCCAGTCCCAGCCGAACTGGTACGGCGCTTTGCGCGTGAAGACGCTGGTTTTCCACTCGCCCTTGTCGTTGTCGTTGGGCAGCTTCACGGGGTAGGCCGTCGCCTCCGGCAAGGCCGTGGCGTAAGCCGGGTGGAAGACGATGCGCAGGGTGTTGACGGTATCCGCCCGGAGCAGACCGTTCACCGGAATGCGCCATTCGACGAACATGTTGTCCGTCCCGCCCAGCACCAGCGAGTCGTTGAGGTAGACGTCGGCATAGGTGTCGATGCCCTTGAAAACCAGCTCCTGATTAGCCTGTGCCGCGATACCTGCCGACGGGGTGAATGCCGTCCGGTACTCCCAGCTGCGTTCGCCGATCCATTGCAGGTCGGCTTCGGTCGTTCCGGCAAACGGTTCGGGAATCCGCCCGAGGTGGAGGAGGTCGGTGTGCACGGTGCCGGGCACGGTCGCCGGCAGCCATGCCGTTTCGGTGGCCGTGGAGTCCGTTTCGCGGAACGACCAGTTCTCGACGAGCGGTTGCCGGCAGCGCTCGGGCGTTTGGTCGAGCCATTTCGAGGCGTCTCGCGGGCCGCAGGCGGTCAGCAGGGAGGCTGTTCCGAACAGGAAGAGGGAAAGTAGGGCATGATGTTTCATGGGAGGTGCCGATTTTTGAAATGGGTTTGAGAGCAAATATAGCACAAAACGGCCTTTCTCGTATGCCTATGGGGTGAAAAGGAGCGGAAAGGGAAGGGGGGCCGAGGCAGCCTCTACGGTGTGTGGCCGCTGCCTGAGTCCTGCGGAGCCTAAGGTGTGTGGACAAAGAATTGGGGTAGAGGCGGCCGCAGCGAAACGAAGTTTCGCCCGTCCACGGGACGTGGGGCCCGCGCGGCCCGAGCGCAGTTCTATCTTGTTAAGGTAGATACGGCCAGCTTTCGGGTGCCGAGCGACACCGCGCGCCACGCCTAAAGAGGGAAATCTTCAAAATGTGCTGGCACGTTTTGACAAGATTTCCCTAGGCGCGCGGATAGAACTCGATGTTTTCGAATTAA
>NZ_JBQIQO010000062.1:0-4166 GCF_056799795.1 Rikenella sp. | reverse complement strand
AAGATGGGTGTATCTACTCCTAAACGTCGCCCGCGGCAATTCTTGCCGGATTGGCCAAGTGCCAACCGGCAGAATATGCCCTTTAAGCGGGCGGGCGACGGGATTTTCGCGCGCTCCTTTAGGCGTGGCGCGCGTCTTTGGCTACAGGAGGGTACTGCGCTCAGGCCGCGCAGGCCCCACGTCCCGTGGACGGGAAATGCTCGCGCATTTCCACTGGCAGCCTCTACCCCAACAACTAACGGCAACCTCGGCCCAACCCATTGTCCGCGCGCTGGCGGAAATCTTATTCAAACGCGAATCACGCGTTTGAATGATTTCCTACTTCAGCGATCGCGCGCGGTCGAGCTTTGCCTCGCCTCGAACTGTTCTCTTTGTGAACAAAGAGAACCAGAAAAACTTTAGACGGATGCTTCGCATCCTCAAACTGCCGACGGCCCTAACCAACGCGGCAACCTCCGTCCAAAATCACGCATCCGCCCCGGGGAGAGAACAGGAGTGCGAATAAAAGCGTATATTTAGGCCCAAAATTTCGACAACCATGCCCCATCGCCTCGTTCGTTTTTTCCGGCACGCCCTGCCCCATATGCTTGCGTTAGTGCTGTTCGCCAGCGTCTCCGCCCTCTTTTTCGCCCCCCAGTACAACGGGAAAGCCCTGCGCCAGACCGACATGATCATGTTCAACGGCGCCACCAGCGACATCCGGCAACACATCGACCGCTACGACGAACACCCCCAGTGGGCCGGCCGTAACTTCAGCGGCATGCCCTCCTACCTGATCGACATGAACTACGACGGCCGCTGGGTCAAAAAGACCGCCGACCGCTTCTACTTTCTCGGCCAGCCCGCCGGGTGGCTGTTCGTCGCCATGGCCGGCTTTTATCTGATGCTGCTGTTATTCGGCGTCGACCCCTGGCTCTCGATCGCCGGCGGCCTCGGCTACGGTCTTTCGTCCTACTTCGTCATCATCATCGGCGCCGGACACATCACGAAAATGATGGCCCTCGCCTGGGTCGCACCGATGGTCGGAAGCGTGTGGTACGCCTACCGACGACACCGATGGTTAGGCGCCTCACTGGCCGGCCTCTTCGCCGCCGTCGAGATATCGACCAGCCACCCCCAGATCACCTACTACTTTCTCTTCGTTCTGCTCGCCCTCGTCATCAACGAATTCATAGCCTCCTATAAAGCCAAAGCCCTCGCCCGGTTCGGCAAGACCACCGCAGTTTTGGCCTTAGCCGCCGTGCTGGCCCTCGGCGCCAACCTCGTCCAGCTCTACTACGTCGCCCAGCACACCCCCGAGACCACCCGCGGCCGCAGCGAACTCACCGACCCCAACCCCACCGACCAAGCCAACCGTACCAGCGGCCTCGACCGCGACTACATCACCGCCTGGAGCTACGGGAAGATGGAGACCCTCGACCTGCTCGTTCCCAATTTATATGGAGGAGGGCGTGATTTTCAGGCCGACGGCGAAGTCGCCCAAGCCCTTCGGCAATACGACGTCCCCCGCGGCTTCGAGCGCAACCTGCCCTCCTACTGGGGCCCCCAGCCCTCCACCGAAGGCCCCGTTTACCTAGGCGCCAGCCTCGTTTTTCTGGCCCTCTTCGGGATGTTCGTCCTCCGCGGACGCGAAAAATGGTGGATCGCCGCCGTCTCCCTGCTGGCCATCTTCCTCGCCTGGGGCCGCCACATGATGTGGTTCACCGACCTCTTTCTGGACTACCTCCCCATGTACAATAAATTCCGCACCGTCTCCATGATCCTCGTGATCGTTGAGTGGGCCGTGCCGCTGCTGGCCATACTCGGCCTTGCCCGGCTGTGGAACCGCGACGAAACCGACAACGCCCGGCTTCAGAACGGCTGGAAATGGTCACTGCTCATCACCGGCGGCCTGTGCCTGTTGATCGGCCTCTTCGGCCCCATGCTCAGCAGCTTCGCCGGGCCCAACGACGAATCGATGGGACTTCCCGAGCCCATATTGGCCGCCATGCGCGACGAACGCGCCACCCTGATGCGCGCCGACGCCTTCCGGTCGCTCCTCTTCGTAGCGCTGACCGCCGGCCTCGTATGGCTCAGCGTCCGCCGCAAAATCCGTCGCAGCTGGTTCATCGCCGGCCTCTGCGGAATCATCCTCTTCGACCTCTTCCCCGTCGACAAACGGTACGTCTCCGCCTCCGATTTCCGTCCCCGCCGCGAAGCCCTGAACATTCCGACCACCGACGCCGACCGGCTGATCCTACAAGACACCACCGACTACCGCGTCGCCAACTTCACCCTCGACCCCTTCACCGACGCCACCACCTCCTACCACCACCGCTCCGTCGGCGGCTACCACGCCGCCAAGCTCCGGCGTTACCAAGACCTCATCGAACGCCACCTCAGCCGTCAGAACATGGCCGTCTACGACATGCTGAACACCAAATACTTCATCGTCCCCGACCAGGAAGGCCGGGCGACCGTCCAGCAGAACCCCTACGCCTGCGGAAGCGCCTGGTTCGTCGACACCATCCGGTGGGTCGACACCCCCGACGCCGAGATCGCCGCCCTGAGCGGCTTCGACCCCCGCACCACCGCCGTAGTAGACCGCCGCTTCGCCCCTCAACTCGAAGGGCTGACCCCCGAAGACCTCGCCGCCGACTCGACCGCCACCATCACCCTGACCGAATACCGCACCAACCGGCAGACCTACCGCACCCGCTCGTCGCGGGACGGCTTAGCCGTCCTCTCCGAGATCTACTACCCGAAAGGCTGGACCGCCATCATCGACGGCGAACGCGCCCCGTACCTTCGGGCCGACTACGTCCTTCGCGCCATCCGGATACCCGCCGGCGAACACACCCTCGAGTTCCGTTTCGCCGCCCCGAATTTCGACCTGCTCGTCGAAATCACCCGCACCTGCTCCGCCATCTTGCTTTTCGGCACCCTCGGCCTGCTCGTCGGGACACTCCTCCGGAAACGCCAACCCCAACCAACCACTCCAGACACCGATGGCACACCATCCTAACGGCCTGAAAGCCGACTACACCATCGCCACCGTCAGCGTCACCCTCGTGCTGCTGCTCTTAGGCGCCGTAGGCTACATCCTGCTGAACGCCTACTCCTCGACCTCGGCCGTGCGGAGCGAGCTGCGCTTTTCGCTCCTGCTCTCCGACACCGTGACCCACGCCCAGCGCGCCGCCATCGAACGCCGGATGGGGCTCCACCCCGCCATCGCCTCGTGGCGCTACCTCTCCGCCGACGAAGCCGCCCAAGACTTTCAGGCCTACATCGGCGCCGACTTCGTCGAATTTTTGGGCGAGAACCCCCTGCCCGCCTCCTACGAACTAACCCTGAACGCCGGGCACACCGACCCCTCCGACCTCACAGCCCTCGAACGGGAGTGCACCACCTGGAGCGGCGTCGAAGAGGTCGCCTACCAGCAGAAGATCATCGACGCCGTGACCCGCAACCTCAACCGCCTGAACTACATTCTGCTGGGTTTGGGAATTTTCCTGCTTGCCGTCGCCATCATGCTGATTTCGAACACCCTTCGCCTCGCCGTAGCCGCCCGTCGTCAAGCCATCGCCACCATGAAACTCGTCGGCGCCACCACCGCCTTCATCCGCCGTCCTTTCGTGTGGCGCAGCTTCACCCAAGGCGTTGTCGCAGGCGTTTTGTCCTCCCTGCTGCTCTACCTCTTCGCCGACGGCCTGTCGGAAGTGATGCCCGACATCCGCCTCTCGACCGACCGTTCGACCCTGGCCCTGTTGTTCAGCGGCATGATTTTGGTCGGCGTAACGATTTGCACTACCTTTACCGCCCTGGCCGTCAACCGTTTCGTCCGCCGCACCGACTGACGGGCCGCCGGCAGCCTGCATAACCAGCAGCGCACAGACAGCAGGATGGGCTGAGGCTGCCGTTAGTTGCTGGGGTAGAGGCTGCCAGTAAAACGCCCTATGGGCGCGCCCGCCCGGCGGACGCGTTCGCGCCACGGCGGGCGGCCTTTATTACTTAAAAATAACCGCGCGCCACGTCTTAGGAGGGAAATCGTCAAAATGCGCTGGCGCGTTTTGACAAGATTTCCCCAGGCGCGCGAACAGAGAACGGGGGTAGAGACGGCCAGTGGAAATGCGCGAGCATTTCCCGTCCACGGGACGTGGGGCCTGCCCGGCCCGAGGGCAGTACCC
>NZ_JBQIQO010000061.1:0-4694 GCF_056799795.1 Rikenella sp. | reverse complement strand
GCGTGTTGCGGGCCGCCCGGTAGGAGGCGTCCGGCCCGCGCGACCCAAAGGGTCGCAGAAGCAACAACCCATTCACCGCCCAAGGCTGCCGGGTTCGTCCTTGGCGCCCCCCGGCACCCGCCTATAGCGTCCTCGCTCTCAGTTCAAGCGGTCGAAGCCTGGGTTGCTTAGGGTAGAGACTGGCAACAAAAGACGCTGTGCGTCCCTCCGCGGCGAGAGGCTTCGGCCCGCGCGACCCTTAGGGTCGCAGGAGCACAGCATTTTTCTGTCGAGTTCGGGCTGCGCGCTCCGAGGGTGGGCCGAAGGCCCAGCGCGCAAGCCCGGCGGTTCGAAGAAATGCAAAAGCACGGCCCACTCGTCCTCGGAGCGCCCCCACGCGCCGCTAATGCGTCGCTGCGCCCGAGGACGGCGATTCCTCTCGGAATCGCGCTATTCGCTCTCGGCCTAAATTCCAGCCCCAAGCTCGACCCAGTTCTCCGCCCCAGGTCGGCCTCACTGCGGCTCCGCTATCGCTCCGCCGCGTTTTCGCGCGCCTGCGCGATTCAACAATTTCGGCTCACCGCCGAAATTGTTGAATCGCTTCTTTAGGCGGGGCGCGCGGCTTTGGCTACAGGAGGGTACTGCGCTCGGGCCGCGCGGTGGGCAAATGGCAGCCTCAGCCCAACTCCCTGTTCCGCGCGCTGGCGGAAATCTTATTCAAACGCGCATTACGACGCGTTTGAATGATTTCCTACTTCAGCGATCGCGCGCGGGTCGAGCTTTGACCCGCCTAAAACTGTTCTCTTTGTGAACAAAGAGAACCAGAAAAACTTTAGACGGATGCTTGCGCATCCTCAAACTGCCGACGGCCCAAATAAACCAAACGGCACAAAACTATCGGCGACCAATCGCCTCGTGTCCGCCTCAGTCCACCATGTTGTCCGTCTTCGGACGCAGGAAACGGAGCTGGATAGCGATCGCCGCCGCCACGATCACACTGAGCCACGCAAAACCCATCCCCAAATCTCCCCCGTCCGTCCATCGCCCCAGTATGCTTGTCACCGCCGCCCCCGCAAAGACCCCCGTCATATTCATAATACCATACGCCGTCGCCCGGTAGCGATCCGAAACGAATTGACAGAGAATCGGCATGTTATTGGCATCGAAAATACCATACCCCACCCCGAACAACAACCCCGCCCCGACAATTCCCGCCAGACTATGGCTGAAGCCCAGCAGGAGCAGCGACGGAATCGTCATCCCGAGCCCGATCGCACCCGTATAGACCCGCCCCCGCAAGTTCCGCCGCACCCACCGGTCGGAAAGAATCCCCCCGACGATCACCCCCACGAACGACGATACGGCAATCGTGATCGTCGCAATCGGCCCCGCCTTGTCCATCGAGATTCCGAGACTGTCCGAGAAGAGCGTCGGCAACCAGTTCTTAGTGGCCCACCCCGGCAGACTCGGCGCCGCAAAATAGAACAGAATCGCCCAAAACGCCACATTCGAAAACAGCAGCCCGAAACCCTTGAGCAACGCCCGGAACCGCCCCGCAACACTCTCCTCGCCCCTGACCGCCTCGCGATTCAACCGCCGCGCAACCACCGCCTCACGGTTCTCGTGCAGACAGAGCACCAGCACCAAGGCATAAACCATCCCGATGACCCCGAACCAGTGGAACGTCGTGTGCCACGTAAAGGCCGCCGCCACCGTCGCGCCGAATCCGCCGATCGCCTGTCCCGTATAGAGTCCCGTCATGTGAATCCCCACCGCCAACGACCTCGACCGGTCGCGATGCCAGTCCGCAATCATCGCCAGCCCCGCCGGAATATAGAGCGCCTCGCTGACCCCCATCACCGCCCGCAGCGCATAGAGCTGTCCGAACGTCTCGGCATACCCCATGCCGAACGTTACCGCCGACCAGACGAACAGACTGCCCACGATGAGCCACTTCCGACTGATCCGATCGGCCACCGCCCCTGCCACCGGGCTGACGAAACCGTATATCCAAAGGAAGATCGCCATCAGGCGACCGAAATTGGCTGCCGAACGCAACTCCGCGATATCGACCTGCATCGCATCGCGCATGGTCGAGAGCATCTGCCGGTCCATGTAATTGAGCAAAGCCACGCCCCACAGCAAACCCACCACCACCCACGGATAGATCCGCGAACGTTGTGCCGCTCCTCCGGTGTCGAATGTATTCATATCGTGAAAAGAGTTTGGTTTTCGAGTTTTTTGTCGGCAAAAACTCCCCACCGACAGCCCACGGCCCCGCCGTCCGTCACGGCCGCCACAGCCACACCTCCGGCGTCCTGATCCCCGGCTTCAGCTCCCCGTTGAACAACAAGACACCCGGAGAAGTCCCCCACCGCATCGGCGTCGCCCCCGCTCCCGCCCGTGCACCCTGCGGCGCACGCTCAGAAGAGACCGACCACCGCTCCGCCGCCGTGTCGAAAATCAACACCCGGTCGTTGAATCGATACCACCCCGGCTCCTGCTCCATATAAGCCCGCTGCACTCGCCGCAGACTATCATTCTCGGGCGCAACCGCCAGCGTCCACGCCCGATCCAACGCCTCCGTGAAGACCACCCCGTTCACCCCGCCGAAGCAGACGATCGAATCCGCCCCCCATGCCACTCCCGCACCTCCCGCCGCCAACAGCGGCTCCCCTTCCGCATCCACCGGCCCGGCAATCGTCCGCCACGTTTCGGTCGCCGGATCGTAGACATAGCCCTCCGAAGCCACAAACTCCGCCCCCTCCGGATCATACCCCCCGAACAGCCACACCCGCCCCGCCTGAGCCACCACCACCGGCTGCACCCGCCGCTCCGTCCCCGGCCACAACGGCCCCGCCTGCCAAGCATTCGACTGAAAATCATAGACGTAGAACGACCGCCCGCCCACCACATAGCACCTCCCTTCCAGGTACACCCCCGCACAGTTGTCCAGCGGTTCCGGCAATGAAGCCAACGTCTTTAACCCGTCGGAAGTCAGCAAATACGCTTCGTTCGTCGACCGCCCCAAGGAGTCCGTCCCTCCCGCACAAAAAATCCCCTCCGGCGTCGAAGCACATGCCCCGTAGGCCAACGCCTGCGGCAACCTCCCGCCCGACCGCCAAGCCTCCGCCACGGTATCCCAGACATAAATATCGTCATAGTACCGCTTAGTTCCCCCCTCCGCCGCCGGCACCTCCGGAAAATTGCAGCCCCCCGCCACCACAGCCCTCCCGTCCGGCAAAGTCCCGATAAACGGCGCCGACACCCCATACCCATAGCTCCCGTCCGAATCTACCGGCAGCAACCGCCCCCACTTCCCCCCGTCGGAAGAGCCGGAACTGCACCCCATAGCCGCCAGCCCCAGCAGCAGACTAAGCCAGCAGGTCGAGAATTTCATGACACAACGTATAAGACTGAATCATCATGCGCGGAATGTGGAACGGCCCCTTGAACATATTCCCCTTGGCCGGCTGAGCCACCGTCCCGTCGCGGTGCAGGTAGCCGTACCACTCGCCGAACTGCACGTCCGGGAAGTGCCCGTAGGTGTACTCGCTGATCATGCGGTGCATCCGCAGGTACTTCTCGTCCCGCGTCGCCAGGTAGGCATAGAGCGTCGCGATAATGGCCTCCGTCTGGGGCCACCAGAACTTCATGTCCTGCGAATAGTCCTGCGCCGGGAAGCCCTTGCAGTCGCGGAAATTGATGATCCCGCCGTAAGCCTCATCCCATCCCCACTCCCACGACCAGTCGAGGATCGTCAGAGCCGTGTCGGTCAGCGATTTATCCCACCCCCGAAACCGCGCCTCTTCGAGCAGGAACCACGCCGTCTCAATGCAGTGCCCCGGGTTAATAACCCGCCCGGCCATCGAGTCGAGAAACTCGCCGTTCGGCCCCACCGTCTCCAAGAGAGCCTTGAACTCCGGGTGCATAAAGTCGTTGCGGATTTCGGTAATCGACCGTTCGATCTGCTCCGCCAGCACCGGATCGTCTCCGACCGCCGCCCGTATCCGCGACGCCGTGTTGATCAGGATCATCGTCAGCGAATGCCCCTTCCCCACGAACCCCTCCCGGAACTTCGGCTCCAGAAATCCCGGGGTCGAGCTCATGTGCAGGATCCGTTTGAACAGGTCGAGCGCCTTTTGTCCATAGGCCTTATCTCCCGACGCAATCGAGTACTCCGACATCGCGATAGCGGCAAAGCACTCCGAAAAGAGGTACCGCCGCTTCCGCACCGGCACCCCTTCCGCGGTCACTTCGAAAAACATATGACCGTCGGTATCGATACAGTATTTTTCAATAAAGTCGATGGTGGATTTCGCCGCCGCGAGCCACTCGGGGTTGCGTTCGATGCGGTTGTAGGCGAAAGCGCACACGAAAGCGAACCGCCCCTGGAACCAGACAGATTTGTCGGTGTCCATCAAAGTCCCGTCGCGATCCAGAGCGGTAAAGATCCCTCCGTTTTTCCTGTCGAGCCCGTTTTCGAGCCAGAAAGGCAGTATATTTTCGGTCAGGTCGGCTTTATACTGCGCCGCCCAGTGCGACAAATAGGTCTGTTTGTCCATGTTGGTTTGTGTGTAGATTCAAACGTTCTGTTTCGTGTTTTAAATGAGCCCGCCCCGGGCTACCGCACTACCACCACTGCTTCGGCATGGAGCATTGGCAACGAGGGCTCTGTTCGATCAGCTTCAGCAAACGGCATCGCCAGCGTCTAT
>NZ_JBQIQO010000060.1:0-5261 GCF_056799795.1 Rikenella sp. | reverse complement strand
CTTTAAAGGGCATATTCTGCCGGTTGGCACTCGGCCAATCCGGCAAGAATTGCCGCGGGCGACGGAAATGCGGCGGAGCGAAAGCGGAGCCGCAGTGAGGCGGACACGGGGCAGTGCTTTGGGGTGGAGAGTGAATAGCGCGATTCCGAGAGGAATCGCCGTTCTCGGCGCGCAGTGAACGCCGTAGGCGGGCGCCGGGGGCGCGCCTGAGGACGAACTTCGCAGAATGGGGCGGTGAATGGGATATTGCTTTTGCGACTCGTAGAGTCGCGCAGTTCGCCGCCACCCCACGCGGCGGGCTGCAACTCGACGGGGCTCGTTGCTGCTCTCCGCTGGCGGCGGACTTAAGCTAAGAACGAAATAGCGCGCAAGGCCGAACTCAACAGAATGGGGCGGAGAACAAGGCACTGCTTCTGCGACCCTATGGGTCGCGCGGGCCGGACGCCTCCCCACGGGCGGCCCGCAGCACGTCGCTTCGCGCCGAGAGTTGCGGTTCCTCCCGGGCGTCCGATCGCATTGGAGTTGTACGTACTGGCCAGTCTTCGCGTGCCGCATGGCACGCAAACCGCAGACTCAGAATAGGGAAACGAATATAAGCCCGGGTTCTAAGTCCCCAATCGGTTCCGTCGAAAACTCTCTGCCCCGTTTATTCCGAGAGGCAACGCAACTGAAAACCGTAAGCGCGACCGTCCGTACCGCAAGAACGAACCCACTCCACATTGAAACCTAAATATACACCATTGGAATCGTTGACCGTAGACGACCAGCTGTAGCCATAATTTCCGATACGTCTCGCTCTGCCTTCATAATTCGCCCGCCCGTAGTCGCGGTAGCCCGGGGCCGCGAAATCCATCCTCCCCACCCAAAAGGAGATCGAAAGCCGCGCGAATCTCCCGGAAATTCAGTAGCTTTGTGACATGGCGAAGAAAAGAAGACTCCTTCTCTTTCGGGGCGATAAACCCTTGTGGATTATCGTCGCATCGCTTTTTCTCGTATCCCTCCTCGTCGTCTACTCCGCCACCGCCGCCATGGCCTACCGCGAAGTCGACGGAAACACCTCCTACTACCTCTTTCGCCAGGCACGATTCATCATGATCGGCTTCTTCGTCATCATCGTCGTGCACTGGATCGACTACAAATACTACGCCCGCTACGCCAGAGCCCTCTTTCGTCTCAGCGTCATCCTCGTCATGCTCGCTTATGTGATCGGCGTCTCCTTCAACGAAGCCGCCCGCTGGCTGCGAATCCCCTTTCTCGGCTTCACCTTCCAGCCATCGGAACTGCTTAAAGTGACCTTGGTGCTGGTCGTCGCCCAGCAACTCGGGATTCGGCAACGCGTGATCGCACAAATCCCTATTTTGCCCCCATTGACACCCGGCGGGTGGGGGCGAAACCCTCAACGCAGCTTCGATATCTGGTATAAAACCACCCGGCCTCTGATTCTGCCCATCGTGGTCGCCACCCTGGTCGTTCTGCCCTCCAACTTCTCCACCGCCGCCATCTTGTGGGTGACCTGTATGATTATGCTGATGATCGGTCGTGTGCGGCAGAGCGAACTCAACCGGCTGACCCTCTTTGCCATAGTAGCCGGCGGCCTCTTGATCGGCACCATGTATCTGGCCGGCGTCGGCCGGGCCGAGACCTGGGCCAACCGCCTGACCCAGTTCATAGCCCCCGGCGAGACCGTCGCCGACACCAAACAAGTCAGCCAGGATCGCTATCAGATCGAACAGGCCGAGATCGCCATCGCCTCCGGCGGCGTCTTCGGCAAAGGGCCCGGGAACAGTACCCAGCGCTCGCAGCTGCCCCATCCGTACTCCGACTTCGCCTATGCCTTCATCGTTGAAGAGTACGGCATCGTCGGCGGAATCATCGTCTTTGTTTTGTACCTTTGGATATTTTACCGCGCCGGGCTGATCGTGCGGCGGTGCAGCCGTCCGTCTCAGGGGCTGATGGTGCTCGGTCTGAGCCTGATCGTCACCATGCAGGCCTTCGTGAACATGGCCGTTTCGGTCGGCTTGATGCCCGTGACCGGCCAGCCCCTGCCCTTGATCAGCCTCGGGGGCTCGTCCGTTTTTTTCACCTGCGTGGCGATGGGGATGATCCTCGGCGTGAGCCGCGAAAGCGAGCGGGAACAGCAGGAGAACGAAGCCCGGCTGCGGAGAGAGGCGATTCTTGCCGCCGGCGGCGATCCGGACGACGAAGAGGCGGAACCCGAAACCGTTGCGGCGCCCAAGCGGCCGCTCGTCTTGGGGCGGCGGCGACAGGCGGATGCACACCCGGCGGCCTCCGTTTTCGACAGCGAGGACGAGGAGGACGATTTGGTGCTCGTCGACCGGGGCGACGGGAACGATTGGGACGACCGCTCCGTTGACGGACGTCGCGAGATTATCGATTTAATGGACGATGACGATGAATAACAGACCGTTACGCGTGATTATCAGCGCGGGAGGAACCGGCGGACACATCTATCCGGCCGTGGCCGTGGCCGATGTCTTTCGGGCGGAGCTCGGCGAGGAAGGCGTCGAGATGCTTTTCGTGGGGGCCGAGGGGAAGATGGAGATGGAGCGGGTGCCGAAAGCGGGGTACGAGATCGTCGGGTTGCCTGTGGCGGGATTGCAACGGCGGCCGTTGCTCTCGCGCGCCAATTTGGAGCTGCCGTTCAAGGTGATGCGGAGTCTCGGCCGGGCGCGGCGGATCATCCGGGAGTTTCGACCCGATGTGGCCGTCGGCTTCGGCGGGTATGCCAGCGGGCCGGTGCTGTGGGCGGCTCAGCGGAGGGGGATTCCGACCGTGATTCAGGAGCAGAACTCCTATGCGGGGCTGACCAACCGGCTGCTCGCGAAGCGGGCCAAGGCCGTGTGTGTGGCTTATGAGGGAATGGAACGATTTTTTCCGGCAGCGAAACTGCGGTTTACCGGCAACCCTTTGCGCGACCGCTTTTCGGCCGTGGCAGAGCCTTCGGCGGAGGTGCGGGCCGAAGCGGCTGAATACTTCGGCTTTCCGGTCGACTCGGGGCGGAAGACCTTGCTCGTGGTGGGGGGTAGTCTCGGGACTCGGACGCTGAATCAGTGCATGCTGAAGGGGCTGGACACGTTTGCAGCGCATTCGAACGATGTACAGGTGATCTGGCAGAACGGAAAGTATTATGAACCGCAGATTGCAGCCGCCATTGCTGCGCGTGAGGGTGGACTGCCGGCGAATGTGTGGCGGGGGGCTTTCGTCGAGCGGATGGATCTGGCCTATGCCTTGGCCGACGTGGTGGTGGCGCGGGCCGGAGCCGGGACGGTGTCGGAGCTCGAACTCGTCGGGCGTCCGACGATTTTCGTCCCCTCGCCGAATGTGGCCGAGGATCACCAGACCAAAAATGCGCGGGCGTTGGTTTCGAAAGAGGCAGCCTGGATGGTGGCCGACGCGGAGGCCGAGGCGGAGGCCGTGCCGTTGGCTTTGGAGCTGTTGGCCGATGCCGGTCGGTGTGCGGAACGGGTGGCTAATCTGCGTCGGCTGGGGCGTCCCGGAGCGGCTGCCGAAGTGGCTAAGACAGTGATCGATATAGCAAATGAACGAAACGAAAAATAGCATCTATTTTGTTGGGATCGGCGGCATCGGAATGAGCGCGCTGGCCCGTTATTTCAGGCATGCGGGTTGGCTCGTGGCGGGTTACGACCGGACGCCGTCGCCGCTCACGGCGGCTCTTGAGGCGGAGGGGATCGCCGTGCACTACGAGGATTCAGTCGACCGGATTCCGGAGGCGTTCAGGGATCCGCTGAAGACACGGGTGATTTATACCCCAGCCGTGCCGGTCGACCATGCCGAACTGTGCTGGTTCAGGACGCAGGGGTTCGAAGTGCTCAAACGGTCGCAGATGCTCGGCCTGCTGGGCGAGGGGCGGCGGGTGATGGCGGTGGCGGGGACGCACGGTAAGACCACGACTACGACGATGGTGGCCCACTTCAATGCGGTGGCGGCGGGCGAGGGATCGGCTTTTTTGGGCGGCCTGTCGAAGAATTTCGACTCGAATCTGGTGCTCGGCCCCGGGTTGCGGATGGCGGTCGAGGCCGACGAATTCGACCGCTCGTTTCTGCAACTCCATCCGCAGGCGGCTGTTATCACGTCGGTCGATCCTGATCATTTGGATATTTACGGCACTTATGAGGCGGTGCGCGAGGCTTTTGTGCAGTTCGCCGGGCAGATCGCGCCGGGCGGAACGCTTATTCTCAAAAAGGGGATTGAGTTGCCTTTGGAACAGGCCGATATCCGGCGGTACACGTACCATGTGACGGATTCCGGGGCGGATTTTCATGCCGAAAATCTTCGTGTCGACGGGGGGGGATACTATACGTTCGATTTGGTCTTTCCGGATCGGCGGATCGAGCGTTGTCGGCTGGGGATTCCGGGTTTGGTGAATGTCGAAAACTGTGTGGCGGCGGCGGCGTTAGTGTGGAGCGAGGGTTTTGTCTCGGACGAGCGGATGCGCGAGGCGATTGCGACTTTCCGGGGGGTGCAGCGGCGGTTCGATTTCTGGGTCAATGATCCGTCGGTGGCGGGCGGGACGATCTATATGGACGATTATGCCCACCATCCGGCGGAGCTGCGGGCGATGTTGTCTTCGGTGCGGAAGATGTTCCCGGAACGGGAGCTGACGGTGATTTTCCAGCCTCATCTTTACACCCGGACGCGCGATTTTGCGCCGGAGTTCGCCGAGGCATTGAGTTTGGCGGATCGGGTGTGGCTGTTGCCGATCTATCCGGCTCGGGAGCTGCCGATTCCGGGTGTGGCTTCGGAGATGATTTTGGACGGAATCACGACGCCTCGGAAGAGGTTGATTTCCAAGGAACGACTTCTGGAAGAGGTAGCGGCGTTGGCGACCGGGGGCGTGTTGGTGACAGCGGGGGCAGGCGATATCGACCGTTTTTGTGCCCCGGTGGCCGCGCTTGTGCAACGGAAGAACGGCGGGGTGGGGTAGGCGCGCGAGCGAAGGGTTGGGCCGGCGCCTTGCGTATGCGGTTAGACCCGGCCAAAGCATCCCGTAGGGATGCGCTCTGAAGTTTTTCTGGTTCTCTTTGTTCACAAAGAGAACAGTTCTGTCCGGCACAGAGCTCGACGCGCGCCTCGCCTAAAGAAGCGATTCAACTATTTCGGCGGTGAGCCGAAATAGAATGAATCGCGCAGGCGCGCGAACAAAAAACGGGGTAAGGAATTGGGCCGAGGCTGCCTTAGCGATACGTAGTATCGCTCCGTCCCGCCGGGGTCACCCGGAC
>NZ_JBQIQO010000059.1:0-5347 GCF_056799795.1 Rikenella sp. | reverse complement strand
ACCGCAGGATTCAGCTCAAAAGTAGGGTAGAGGCTGTCTAATATTAGGGTAGCTCCTGCCCCTTGCCCACCGCGTGCCCGCGGCGTTTATTCCGAGAGGCAGCGCAACTGAAAACCGTAGGCACGGTAATCAGTGCTGCCGGGACGGAGCCATGTGCCCCCGAAAATCAAGTTCAGGCCACTGCTCCCACTGGTTGTGGAAGACCAGGCGTAACCCCCGCTACCCCCGTGGCCCGGTGTGCCATCCGTGCGATCGCGGTAGCCCGGGGCGAAACGCCGCAGTCCCTAGTCCTTACCCGACAGAAAGATAGAACCGAAGAACGTTGAGAACGAAATTCATACTCCTTATTGTACTGCTCGTCGCACTGTTCGGAGCCGATGTGGTCGTCGGTTCGACCGGGCTGTTGTGGCCCTTCGGCGCCGGTCGGGACGACGTGGCGTGGCGGATTCTGTTCGACTTCCGGCTGCCCAAAGCGACTGCGGCATGGCTAGTCGGGAGCGCGTTGGCCGTGAGCGGTCTGCTGATGCAGACCGTCTTTCGGAATCCCCTGGCAGGGCCTTACGTGCTGGGCGTCAGCTCGGGAGCGAGTCTTGGCGTGGCGCTTTTTCTGCTCGGAGCGCCCGTGCTCGGCGGCCTCGGCGTGGCGCGCGATCTCGGAACGGCCGTGGCTGCATGGGGTGGAGCAGTGGCGGTGCTGGTCGTCGTGATGGCCGTTTCGGCCCGCATCAAGGATATTATGGCCGTGCTGATCCTCGGGATGATGTTCGGCAGCGGCGCCGCGGCGCTGGTCGATGTCTTGCAGTATTTCAGCAGCGACAGCGCGTTGAAAGGGTTCGTCATCTGGTCGATGGGGAGCCTCGGCGGGCTGTCGCACGTCCAGCTACTGATTCTCGCCTTGTGTGTCGGCGGAGGGATGCTGCTGGCCGTTCTTTCCGTGAAACCGTTGAACCTTTTGTTGTTGGGTGACGAATATGCCCGGAGTATGGGAGTCTCGATCCGGCGGGTGCGGACGGTGATTTTTTTGGCGACCTCATTGCTGGCGGGCGGCGTGACGGCCTTCTGCGGGCCGATCGGGTTCGTCGGCATCGCCGTGCCGCACCTGGCCCGGATGTGCTTTCGGAGGGCCGACCACCGAGTCCTGCTGCCCGCTTCGATGTTGATCGGGGCCGATCTGGTGCTCCTGTGCGACCTCTTGTCGCAACTGCCGGGCACCGATCTGATCTTGCCCATCAATACGCTGACGGCGCTGGTGGGGATACCGGTGGTGGTCGCCGTGGTGGTCAATAACAAACGCGGGAGGATGATGTAATGGGGCTCGAAATCGAATCGCTCACCCTCGGTTACCGACCGAAGCGGAAAGAGGAGCGCATTTTGCAAACGGGGTTGACGCTGCGGGCCGGGGAGGGGAAGATCGTGGCCCTGCTGGGGCGGAACGGGGTCGGAAAGAGCACCCTCCTGCGGGTCTTGGCCGGTGTGCGGGCGCCGTTGGGCGGATCGGTGTCGTTGGATGGCGAGGAGTTGTTACGGCTCGCTCCGGCGGAACGGGCCAAACGGATCGCCTTTGTGACCACGGAGTCGGTGACGGTGGCTCACTTGCGTGTGTACGAGGCGGTGGCTATGGGGAGAGCGCCGTATACGGGGTGGTTCGGATCGTTGTCGACGGAGGATGAGCGGCGGGTGGCCGAGGCATTGGAGCAGGTCGGGATGACCGCCTTTCGCGAGAAGACGCTCGACACGCTCAGCGACGGAGAACGGCAGCGGGTGATGATTGCGCGGGCCTTGGCGCAGGACACGCCGGTGATGCTGCTCGACGAACCGACGGCTTTTCTCGACCTGCCGAACCGGTATCACATCGTTCTGCTGTTGAGGCGGCTGGCGCATCGGACGGGCAAGATCGTCGTTTTTTCGTCTCACGACCTGTCGGTGGCGCTCCAGTTGTGCGACGTGTTGTGGGTGATGGGGCGCGACGGAGTGGAGGCGGGTGCGCCGGACGAGTTGTTGGCGAACGGAGCGATCGGGCGGATATTCGGTGATTTGCCGCTGCATTGCGGGGCCGACGGAACGATTCGATGGGCGGTTCCGTTCGGGGATGGGGAGTAACGCGAACGCCGGCTGTCGTGATAAACGACAGCCGGCGTTCGCATTTGCCGTAAAGCGGCATTATTGTTTTTTCTTGCGGCAGAATCGTTTCCGGCACCACAAAACGCCCCACACGATCGCTCCCCCCAGAATCAGCCACCAGATGTGGAACAGGAACAACACGATGATCCGCAGTACGCTGAGGCCGCGCGACAAGGCTTGTCCCGCCTCCTTCCAGAATCCCGGACGGTAGGGCTGCACCTCGTCCGACTGCGGAAGTACCTCGTTTCGAACCGTTTCGCGCTGGTAGAGGTGCAGCGTCACGGTGCTGAACCGAATCCGGTCGTTCAACCGCCGGAGCTGCAACACGGCTTCGTCTCCTTCGAGCGTGCGTTTGAACGTCGCCTCCGTAGCGGAGTCTGTCCGAGGCCGCCGGTTCGAATCCGATACATATTTCTTATATCGTTTGTCGGTCTGTTGCCGTCCCTGCCAGTCGAGCGTCACATCCTCCGCCTCCATCTTGCGGTAATCCAGAAAGTCGATGTGGTTCGAAATCAGCTGCAATACCGTGTCCAGCCGTTCGCTCGGCACCCGGATCTTCATCCGGCACGAGAGCCGATGCGTGGTGGTCTCCAGGATCGAATCCCGACTGAGCGGCGTCGTTCGGGTCGAAAAGACCGAATTTTCCATGTCGCTGCTCTCTACGAAGCCTCCCTGTTGCCGCACGATCTCTTCGATCGAGTAGATCGAGGTGGCCAAGTGTTTGACGCGGAACTTCATCGTCGCCGTGCGGACGAATCGCCGCGAGCTGTCCGACGACGCCACCGAACCCGCGGCCAGCAGCTCCCGCCACTCCGTTTCGCCCTTGTTGCGGCCCGTTCCGGACGGAGTACCTCCGTAGACGGCATCGGCAGCGTTCGTTATCCCCTCGTCCTCCGACAGGTCGACCTCTTCGACCTCTACGGCAGCCTCTTCTTCGTGCAGACCCGAGGAGCCGCCGTGCGATCCGCAACCCGGCAGGCCGAGCAGGGCCGTTGTGCTTATCCAGAGCAGAATCAACCGTTTTTTCATAACGTTTCGTCGTTTAGGTGTTTGGTCTTCGCCTCGTTCCAGTATCGCTCCATCTCATCCGCCGGGAGGTCTTGTAAAGATACGCCTTTTTCCTTGGCTTTGTGCTCCATGTATCCGAAGCGGGCCATGAATTTCCGGTTCGTCCGCTCCAGCGCCAGGTCGGGATTCACCCCGTACAGCCGCGCGGCGTTCACTACCGAAAAGAGCAGGTCGCCGAACTCCGCCTCCAACCGGTCGGCCTCCGCACCCTCTATTTCGACCTGAATCTCCTCCGTCTCTTCCCGCACCTTTGCCCACACCTCCCGCCGTTCGTGCCAGTCGAACCCCACCGTCGCCGCCTTCTGCTGAATCCGGCAGGCCTTCGGCAAGGCAGGCATCCCCTTCGGCACCCCCGCCAGAATCGTCTTGTTGCCGTCTTTCTCTTTCTGCTTCAGCACCTCCCAGTTCTGTACCACCCGCCCCGCATCGGCCGCCACCGCCTCGCCGTAGACGTGCGGGTGGCGGTAGATCAGCTTTTCGCAGAGCGCCGTCGCCACGTCGCCGATGTCGAACCGTCCCTCCTCCTGTGCGATCCGGGCGTAGAAGACGATGTGCAGCAGCAGGTCGCCCAACTCCTTCTTTATATATAGAGGATCGCCCTCCACGATGGCGTCCATCAGTTCGAAACACTCTTCGATGGTGGCGTTCCGCAGCGAGAGCATCGTCTGCTCCCGATCCCATGGGCATTTGACCCGCAGTTCGTCCATAATGTCCAGCAGCCGTCCGATGGCGGCTAGCTTTTCTTCCCGGCTATTCATGATCTCTTTTGGTTGTGTGTCTGTTTTCGCGTGTTTGTCGGCCCTGTTTCCAAGCCGCCGCATTGATTTCTGCCCATTCGGCGTACCGTTCTCGTTTCGTTTGGTTGCCCGTGAGTTGTCCCCACGCGGCGTGCAGCCGGTATCCTGTTTGGGCGAGCCGATATGCCCATCGGGCATGACTCGTTCCGTGTACTTTATTATAATAGATGTATTTCGACTCTTGTATCCGTTGAAATTTGGTGTTCGGCACCGTGCACGACTGTCCGGCCAGGTGAATGATCCGGGCCTGAGGTACCGACCAGACCTCGAATCCGCTCCGCCGGATACGCACGCAGAGCTCGATGTCTTCGTAGTACATGAAAAAGTCGGGATCGAAAGCCTCCCGGTTTTTCAAGGCGGCTCGTCTGACCATCAGATCCGCTCCCACGATGTATCCGACTTGTCGCGGCTCGGACGTGTGGTTGAACCAAGGCTCGTTCGGCCACAGGCGCCGCTTGATAAAGGCGGGCAATTCCCAGCCGAGTCCGTGCACCGACGCGAACGATCGATTGGGTGCGGTTCCGTCTGCGCGGAACAGGTTTCCGCCCGCGACTCCCGCTTCCGGACGGTTGTCCAGAAATTCCGCCAGAATGGCCGGCGCATTGTTGAGCAGTACGGTATCCGAGTTGAGGAAAAAGAGGTATTCCGCTTCTCCGAAACGTTCTTCCAATACCTTCACGCCCAAATTGTTGGCGCGTCCGAAACCGAGATTTTCCCCGGCCTCCACACAAACGACCTCCGGAAATTCATTTCGTACCATCTCGGCCGACCCGTCCGTCGAGCAGTTGTCCACCACCGCCATCCGGATTGTCTTCTCACCCCCGTGCGATAGGTAGGTAGCGAGTGATTGCAGGCAATTCCGCAGGAGCGCGCACGTGTTATAGTTGACAATGACGATTCCTATTCGCATCGGTTGTTGTTTTTTGATACTCTATATCGGTTTGGGTATAAGAGTACTACAAAGCTACGGAAAAAAAGAATTCGAAAAAATATTCGAAAATGTTTGCAAAGACCGGAAAGGTGATTACCTTTGCATCCGCAAAAGAGGGGAGGTGCGTGGGATGGCGGGGTGGCGGAAAAAAAGTGAAAAAGTTTTTGCAGAATTGAAATTTTGAATTACCTTTGCAGTCCGTTTCGGAAGTTTTTCCGGCGGACGCAATAAAGTTGCTGTTTTTTCGTTTGTATTCATCCGGGAGTTCCCGGAAGCGAACGTGAAAATATGAAGACCTGAAAAGGTCAAAAGTTCATTGAAGTATTGCAGTTGTAGTACAAGTTTTAGGAGCCAGTAGTGGCTCACCGCCTAGAGATAGGTGGGAAAAAAGCTTAGTCAATAAAAGAAACAGGTAGTAAAGAAACCGGAG
>NZ_JBQIQO010000058.1:0-5895 GCF_056799795.1 Rikenella sp. | reverse complement strand
AGGCCGAGCATGGGGCTTGGATTTGGGCGGTGCTTGTGCGACCTTTAGGTCGCCGGGCCTGCGCGCTGGGCCTTCGGCCCACCCCCGGAGCGCGCAGCCCGAACCCGATAGAATTGGATGAAAGTCCGAAACCAAATGGGCTGTGCTCTTGCGGCTCTTTGAGCCGCGCAGCTCGCCGCCACCCCAAGCGGCGGACTTCTGCAAATAGGACGAGAACGAATCCAACAAGTTGGGCCGTGCTCCTGCGCCCCGCAGAGCCGTGCCGCCCGCCCCCACATAGAACCCACAAGAACCCGCATAGAACCCACAAGAACCCGCATAGAACCCACACAGAATTAGAACCAGACACCACACGATATGAAAAAACAGACCACCGGCCACCGAGCCCAGCCCACCACCCCGATGCCCTTCGGACGCAGAAACTACCTCCTCATGCTCGCCGGCATCGGCGCCATCATTCTGGGCTTCATCCTCCTGAGCGGCGGCGCCAGCGACAACCCCGCCACCGAATTCAACCACGACATGTTCAACTTCCGTCGGCTGTACCTCGCCCCCCTGCTGCTGCTCGCCGGTTTTCTGTTCGAGATCTACGCCATCATGTACCGGCCCAAGAGCAAAAAATCGAACGAAGCCGAAAACACCACCCCCCAAAGCCAGGCATAACCCATGAACACCCTAGACGCCATTCTTCTCGGTCTGCTCCAGGGCCTGACCGAATTTTTGCCCGTCAGCTCCTCCGGACACCTCGTTCTGTTGAGCCGCCTCCTCGGCACCTCCGTCGACAACACCACCTTCGCCATCCTCGTCCACGCCGCGACCGTACTGGCCACCATCACCGTCTTCTGGAGCGAGATCCTGCACCTCCTGCGGCGCGGGCTCACCCTCCGCTCCACCCCCGAATCGCGCTACCTGCTGAAACTCGTCATCTCCATGCTCCCCATCCTGCTCGTCGGCCTCTTTCTGAAAGACCACGTCGAAGCCCTCTTCGGGAGCGGCGTTCGGTTCGTCGGCAGCATGCTCCTCGTGACCGCGGGCCTGCTCCTGCTGACCCACCTGATCAGACCGAAACAGCAACATCCCGTAACCGCCAAAGACGCCTTTCTTATCGGCCTGGCCCAATCCGTCGCCGTGATTCCCGGCATATCGCGCTCCGGCTCCACCATCGCCACCGGCATGCTCCTCGGCGACGACAAAAGCCAACTCGCCAAGTTCTCCTTCCTGATGGTACTCGTCCCGATCCTCGGCGAAGCCTTTCTGGAACTCCTGAAAGGCGAATTCTCCCCCGCCGCCTCCGGCATCTCCGGCTATGCCCTAACCGCCGGATTTCTGGCCGCCTACCTCTCCGGCCTCTTCGCCTGCAAAGCCATGATCCGCATCGTCAGCCGCGGGAAACTGTGGTGGTTCGCCCTCTACTGCGGCGTGGCCGGCACCACCGCCCTCATTCTCGGCTAATCGCTCCATGACCGACCATTTATCCCCCCACCTTCGCCCCGACTACCCCTTCGAAGAAGGGCTCGTCCTCCCCATCGACAAACCGCTGGGATGGACCTCCACCGACGTCGTTCGGAAAGTGCGCACCCTGATGCGCCGTTTGGGGCACCGCAAAATCAAAGTCGGCCACGCCGGCACCCTCGACCCCTTGGCCACCGGCGTTCTGTTGATCTGCGTCGGCCGCGCCACCAAACAAGTCGACACCCTCCAGGCCGAAGAGAAAGAGTACCTCGCTGAGATTGAACTCGGCGCCACCACCCCCAGCTACGACCTCGAACACCCCGTAGACACCCGCTACCCCTGGGCACACATCACCCGAGCAGAAGTCGAGCGCATATTATCCGGCTTCATCGGCGAACAGGAACAAGAGCCCCCCGTCTACTCCGCCAAGAAACTCGAAGGGCGTCGCGCCTACGAATACGCCCGCGAAGGCGAAGAGGTGAACATGCGCCGGGCCGTGATAAACATCTACTCGACCCGCCTCGAGACGTGCGAACTGCCGACCTCACCGCGCCTCACCGTGCGCATCTTGTGCAGCAAAGGCACCTATATCCGCGCCTTCGCCCGCGACCTTGGGCGTAAGTTATCAAGCGGCGCCCACCTCACCGGCCTGCGCCGGACCCGCAGCGGCGGTTTTCAAGTCGAGCACTGCCTATCGTTAGAGACCTTGCAAGCTAAATTATCGCCCCCGACTCCAACCGTTGAAACAAATCCCGTTTAATTACGTATTTTAATTATTCGTTCCTGGACTTATCTGGAGGGTACTGTTCTCTTTGTGAACAACCGACGCTGCCAGCGAGCGTAATGCAAACGCAGTTTGCAAATTACCGAGCGGCGAGGAGGAAAACAAGCGCAGCGAAGTTAGCGAGAACCAGAAAAACTTTAGACGGATGCTGACGCATCCTCAAGCTGCCGGTCGCTCAAATCTCGGTTTGTTCGTTGGGCTGTGGTTTTCCGGCGCGGGCGCATTAGGGTAATACTCGCATTATATGCGCCCCGCCGAGAAAACCCAGCCCGACAGACTTGCAAAGAATGAGGACTGCGGAGCCTAAGGAGTAGCGTAGCTATCACGAAAGTTCTTTGCGCCGCTTTCTTACAAGAAAGCGGCAGTTCCAGCCGGCACAAAGTACAGATAAACGAACGATTCAAAACACACAGGACATGAAACTATCGCAATACAAGTACGACCTGCCCGAGAGCCTGATCGCCCAGTACCCCTGCGAGAACCGCGACGAGAGCCGGTTACTCGTTTTCGACCGTAAGAGCGGTAAGATCGAGCACAAGATCTTCAAAGACATCCTCGGCTACTTCCGCGAAGGCGACGTGATGATCTTCAACGACACCAAAGTTTTCCCCGCCCGGCTGTACGGCAACAAAGAGAAGACCGGCGCCGAGATCGAGATCTTTCTGTTGCGCGAGCTGAACCGCGAACAGCGGCTGTGGGACGTCCTCGTCGACCCCGCCCGGAAGATCCGCATCGGGAACAAACTCTACTTCGGCGACGACGACGCCCTGGTCGCCGAAGTCATCGACAACACCACCTCCCGCGGCCGCACCCTTCGTTTTTTGTTCGACGGCGAATACGACGCCTTCAAGAACGCCCTTTATAAGCTCGGCGAAGCCCCCGTTCCGACCCACATCCTCCGTCGCCGCGCCGAAACCATCGACGAAGAGCGCTACCAGACCATCTACGCCGAGAAAGAGGGCGCCGTCGCCGCCCCCACCGCCGGCCTCCACTTCAGCAAACACCTGTTGAAGCGCCTCGACATCAAAGGCGTAGGGCGCGCCTCCATCACCCTCCACGTCGGTCTGGGAAACTTCCGTTCCGTCGACGTCGAAGACCTCACCAAACACAAGATGGACAGCGAACCCATCTTCATCACCGAAGAAGCCGCCCGTATCGTGAACACCGCCCGCGAGAAAGAGAAACGCGTCTGCGCCATCGGCACCACCGTCATGCGCACCATCGAGAGCTCCGTCTCGACCGACGGCATGCTGAAACCCTTCGAAGGCTGGACCAACAAATTCATCTTCCCGCCCTACGAATTCAGCGTCGCGAACTCCATGGTGACCAACTTCCACCTGCCCTACTCGACCCAGCTGATGATGGTCTCCGCCTTCGCCGGCTACGACAAACTGCTGAAAGTCTACGAAGTAGCCAAAGAAGAGGGCTATCGTTTCGGCACCTACGGCGACGCCATGCTGATTCTGTAACTCGATATCGGAGAGACCCGTCCCGCCTCCCCGCATACTCCACGCCTCCGTCCGGCCACGATGTCCGAGCGGAGGCATTTTCGTCCGCCCCCCAGTCATCGTCCCCGCCCCGGGCTTCCTCAGCAATTCTTCAGGCTTACCGGGCAGTGCGGGTAACGAAGGCTACAGTTTATCGACTGCAACAAGCAACTCCTACGGGCAATTCTTGTGGTTCCACACACATGGTCTTGATCCCAGTACCACCTATAGCCGTGCCTACGGTCGTCAGTTGCGCTGCCTCTCGGAATAAACGGGGACGAGAGTCACGCGAACCGGGCAGCCTTAGCTTCAAGTTGGAGTAGAGGCTGCCAATAAGACACACAGTGGGTGCGCCCCGGGCTACCGCGACGCCGGGAATAACGATGCCTTCGGCATACTGAGCAGCGTCGGCAACTATGGCTCCAGTTACTCGTCTTCAATCAGCGGCAGCAAAGGAGTATATTTGGACTTCAGCGCACCGAATCTCAGAATCGGTTACGCCAGTAGCCGCGGCCACGGTATTCAGCTGCGTTGCCTCTCGGAATAAACGGGGCAAAGGCTGCCACAGCGAAACGTAGTTTCGCCCGTCCACGCACCCACAGGGTGTTTTGTTAGGGTTCTCTCTGTCTTATTAAGTGGGGCCCGGCCGGCCTGAGGCCAGTTTCAGACGGGACAAAGCTCTCCCGCGCGCCGCCGCCTAAAGAGGGAAATCGTCAAAATGTGCTGGCACGTTTTGACCAGATTTCCCCAAGGCGCGCGACAAACACAAATCCTGCCCTGGGCTACCGCCACCACAGTTCGGGCATGCCGGGGGGCATCAGCTACAGTGGGTACAGTTGGTCATCCTCTTTCAATGAGACCATGGGCATAAATTTGCATTTCAACATGACATTCTTCGATCCCAACTACTCATACTACCGCGCCCACGGTCTTCAGTTGCGTTGCCTCTCGGAATAAACGGGGACGTGCGCCCCGCCCCGGGCCGCCGCGGCTACAGCGATGGTACACTGAACTATCTCGGCTACTTCGGGTTCAACTGGTCATGTACGTCGGGAACAAGCGACATCACGGTGAGGTGCTTAGTCTTCAGCACACAGGGGACCGATCCCAACAACGTAACACACCACGCCCACGGTTTTCAGTTGCGTTGCCTCTCGGAATAAGCAGTGCCGCTCGGCAAGCGAACCGGGCAGCCTTAGCCTCAAATTGGTGTAGAGGCAGCCAACTTTCGAGTGCCAAGCGGCACCCCGGGCTTCCGCGACGCGGGTAGCACCGGACAATTCGGCCTGCCATTGACTGTAGGTAATCACGGATACAGTTGGTCATCCGCAGGAAATGGGCCCAATAGCATGTACTTGTATTTTGGCATGCCCCATCTCCACGTCAGTCACGCGAACAGCCGCGGCCACGGACTTCAGTTGCGGTGCCTCTCGGAATAAACGGGCACACTGCGTCTTTTAATGGCTGCCTCGGCCTAAATAACCGGCAGTCTCTACCCTATTTGTGCTCCTGCGGCTCGTAGAGCCGCGCGGGCCGAAGCCTCCCCCTGCCGAGGCCCGCAACTGACGTTGCTGTAGGCCCCGCTGGCTTCGACCCTCGAAAACAATCTCTAATTCACGACCTCCCTAGCAAGCGGGGCGGATGCCCGGGAGGAACGGCAATTCTCGACGCGCAAGCGGCGTGTTGCGGGCCTCCCGGTGGGAGACGTCCGGCCCGCGCGACCCTTTAGGGTCGCAAAAATTTGGGCAACAGTTCGCCCCCATTCACCATCCATGACTGTCGGGTTCGGCTTGTCGCCCATTCTCAGAAGTTCGTCCTCGGCGCACACCCACGCGCCGTTAATGCGTCGCTCTCGCCGAGGACGGCGATTCCTCTCGAAATCGCGCTATTCGCGCTCAGCCTATAGTAGTTCGCCGCCAGCGGTGAGTGCAACGAGCTCCGTCGAGTTGCAGTCCGCCGCGTGGGGTGGCGGCGAACTGCGCGACCCATAGGGTCGCAAGAGCAATGCCCAAAGCACGGCCAAAAGCAAGACCCAACTCACCGCCCAAATTTCAGCCCCATGCTCGGCCCAGCGCGGCGGGAAAACCGTTTTCGGTTTTCCCGCCTGAAGAACAGGCGCAGCCCAAAGTTCGCCCCAGTTCTCGGCCCTGTGTCAGCCCCACTGCGGCTCCG
>NZ_JBQIQO010000057.1:0-6012 GCF_056799795.1 Rikenella sp. | reverse complement strand
GTGACGATCCAGAGCTGGCGGGCGGCGACGGCGAATCCGGTGGAGGCGTTCAAGACGGAGTAGGGATTTGCGACAGGCGGTGCGGTGTCTAAAAAATAGACGGAGGGTGTCTAAAAATTAGACATTCGGAGGCGAAGGGTGAAATTGCAAGAGTCTGATAATGAGTTGATTTTCTGTTATGGCACGGGGTGTGGATAGGGAGGGGCGGAAATCGATAAACAAAATAGGATATGTTCAGAAAATTTTTCCTTGAAAGCTGGCGGGCCAAAAAGAACCGACCGTTTTCGTTCTTTATCAACTGGCTGGGGCTGACGCTCGGGTTTGCAGCGGTGATCGTGATGTATATCTTCATCATCGGGCAGGTGCGGCACGACGACTGTTTCGAACGGCCGATGGACGATGTCTGGCGGTGCGAGGTCGAGGTGGATGAGATCGGTTCGATCTGTCCCGACCCGCTGGCCGGGTTCATGACCCGGTTCCCGGAGGTTATTGCGGCTACTCGTGCGATCAGCTGGGGCTCGATGACGGTGTCGGTGCCGGATCAGCCGGCGGGCGTTCGCTTCTCTCTGAGTTCGATGTTCGGCGACTCGACGCTGTTGCAGGTGCTGCCGTTCCGGATGGTGAGCGGAGGCGGAGCGGACGCTTTGGCCGATGCCTCGAAGGGGATGGTGAGCCGATCGGCGGCCCGGAGGCTCTTCGGTTCGCTCGACGTGATCGGTAAACAGATCGAGGTCAACAATACCTGGAAGGTGACGATCACTGGGGTATTCGAGGATGTTCCGGAAAATTCGCTCTATACGCCGGAGGTGATTCTCACTTTCCAGTTGGCGAATCCGGGCGACAAGGCCGATAAGTGGTTCCGCTGGGCGAGCGAATGCTATTTTCGGGTCAACCCCACGGTCGATATGAAGACTATGAACTATAAGTTTCAGCGGGCTGTACTGGAGCGCATGGCCGAGGCTTACGGGGGGCATTTCATCAAGGAGGGGACGCTCGATGACAAGATCGAGGAGGCCGGAGGGGTGGACAGTCCGAAGTTGCCGCATATCCGTGCTTTCGACGACTGTTACTTCACGCCCGAGGTGACGGGGGCCATGAATGCGTACGATTCGGGGGCGCTGGTGGTGCTGGGCATTATCGCTGTGTTGGTGCTGGTGATCGCTATTATCAATTACGTCAATATCTATACGGCGCGTTCGACGGAGGTGGTGCGCGCGATGGGCATCAAGAGCATCATGGGGGCGAGCCGAGGCAGTCTGATCGGGTTCATTATCGGGGATTCGGTGCTGATCACGTGTGTAGCGGCGGTGACGGCTTTCGGGTTGGCTTATCTGTTGCGGCCGCTCTATCCGATGATCGTCGGCAGCGAACTCTCCCTCTCGCTGAGTTGGGACATGCTGCTGGTGTTGTTCGTGGTGTTGCCGTTGGTGTGCGGGGTGCTGTCGGGGATCTTTCCGGCGATGGTGCTCACGCGGATGAAACCGCTCGATGCCATCGCCAACCGGTCGAGCGGGGGACGGCAGATGTCGGCGGTGCGGAATGCGCTGATCGTCTTCCAGTTCGTCATCTCAATCGGGCTGATCGCGGCGACGTTGCTTATCAACAAGCAGATACGCTATCTCACGACGCTCGACCTGGGCTACCACCGCGAGAATGTGGTGATGGTCGGCGGGGGCTCTTTCATGAACAGGGAGAAATTCAATACGTTCCGCACGCAGCTGCTGAACAGTCCGACTATCGTCAACGCGTCGCTGATTCAGGGGAACCCCATGCATATCGGTTCAATGAACACGGTGCAGATCAACGAACGGGAGCACTTGTCGCCGAAGCATCTCTACGGCGATCAGCATACGCTTCATGTGCTGGGGGTGCCGATGGTCGAGGGGGATTCGATCTCGGAGACCAATGTCGACCGGCTCGAATGGGGGCCGTCCGGCCAAATGGTCATCAACGAGGCGTTTGCCAAGCATATTCGCAATGTGGCGCCGGAGGTGCAGATCCCGGGCGAGAAGTTTGTCGGAGTGTTCAAGGATTTTCAGCACCAGCCGGTGACGGAACAGGTGACGCCGCTGGTACTCGTGCGGGCGTGGAGCGGCGACTCGTATATCCGGATTGCGGCGGGGCAGATCGAACCGGCGCTCCGACACATCGAACGCACGTTCCGCGAGATGTTCCCAAACGAGGTCTTCCAGTATGAATTTATGGACGAACAGTTCGACCGGATGTACAAACAGGAGAATCTCTTCCGGGCGCGGTTGCTGACGTTCAGCGTGCTGGCGATCTTTATCGGCTGTCTGGGGCTCTTCGCGCTGGTGGGATACTCCGTCGAGCGGCGCCGCAAGGAGATCGCGATCCGAAAGGTGCACGGGGCGACGGTGCGAGAGGTGGTGGGGATGCTCTGTCTGAGCTTCCTGAGGTGGCTGGGGCTGGCGTTCGTCATCGCGGTGCCGCTGGTGTGGTGGCTGATGAACGGATGGATGAGCCGGTATGCCTATCGGACAGGGATGAGTTGGTGGATATTCGCAGTGGCGGGGCTCGCGGCGGCGGTGATCGCGCTTTTCACGGTGCTGGGGCAGAGCTATCGCGCGGCGGTCGAAAACCCGGCGGTGGCGATCAAACGGGAGTAAGGGAGATGCGGGGAGAGATATGGCGGGGATTTTTTTAACGGTGATAAATAAGTAAAAACAGATAAGAACTATGGACAGAGTAATTGAAAAAAAGAAGGGGTTGCGGAAAAAACATATCCCGTATGTAGCCGGCGGGGCGGTGTTGCTGGTGTTGTTGGGCTGGCTGATCTTCGGCGACCACAGCGCGTCGATGAAGGTGGACAGCCGGACGGTGACGATCGAGACGGCCCGCAGGGGGCAGTTCAACGACTATGTGCGGGTGAACGGCAATGTGCTGCCGATCACGACGGTGCAGGTGAGTCCGCTCGAGAGCGGGAACGTGGATGTCAAGGTGGTCGAGGAGGGGGCGATGGTGCGCAAGGGCGATGTGATCGTCCGGCTCACCAACCCGCAGCTCAACATGCAGATCCTGACGAGCGAGGCCGACCTGGCGGAAAAGGAGAACCTGCTCCGCAACACGCGGGTGAGCATGGAGCAGGAGAAGCTGAACCTCCAGAAGGAGCGGCTCCAGCTCGATATGGATGTGGCGCGGGCCAAACGCAAGTATGAACAGTACGAGGCGCTCCACCGAGAAGACCTCATCTCGAACGAGGAGTATCTGCAGGCCAAGGAGAATTACGAACTCTCGCTGAAACAGAAAGAGCTGGTCTTCGAACGGCAGCTCCATGACTCGATCTTCCGGAGCATCCAGGTCGACAACATGGAGATCAGTCTCGAAAGCATGAAGAAAAACATGGAGCTGATCCGCCAGCGGGTCGATAACCTCAACGTGAAGGCCAATATCGACGGCGAACTGGGGCAGCTGGATGTGGTGCTGGGGCAGTATGTCAATGCGGGGACGAAGGTGGGGCAAATCAACGACCTGAGCGACTACAAGATCGAGGCGATGATCGACGAACACTATATCGACCGCGTGAAACCGGGGCTTGAAGGGACGTTCGAACGGCAGGGAAACAAGTTCGGACTGGTGGTGCGGACGGTCTTCCCGGAGGTGCGCAACGGCCAGTTCCGGACGTGGTGCTACCTGACGGGCGAGCGGCCCGAAAATATTCGCTCGGGGCAGACTTATTACATCAATCTGGAGCTGGGGCAGCCGACGGAGGGGATCATCATCCCGCGCGGGGCGTTCTACCAGACGACGGGCGGCAGCTGGATCTTCGTGGTGTCGCCGGACGGGGACAAGGCCTACCGCCGGCCGGTGAGGATCGGACGCCAGAATCCGATGTACTACGAGGTGCTCGAAGGGCTCGAGGACGGCGAACGGGTGATCGTGTCGAGCTACGATACCTACGGCGACAATCAGGTGCTGCTGCTCAAATAGGGGGGCGGCGCGACGAAATCGTCGGGGGAGGGCATCCGAAACGGGGCCGGGATGCGTCTCTTGTATGAACATTTGTTGAAAGGATGTTGAAACCGACCCTCGGACGCATCCGAAATCCCGTTTCGATGCGTCTTATGAACGACGGGGTGGCTGGACGGTATGGCCGCTCTGTCGTTCTTTCGGTTTTTAATTTTTTGAATGCAAGTAAAATGAGACTGTTTTTCCGGCAATTTCTGACGACGATGCGTCGTTTCCGGCTGGCCTGCGGGCTGAACATCGTGGGGCTGAGCGTGGCTTTCGCAGCTTTTATCCTGATCCTGATGCAGGTGAGGTATGAGTCGACTTTCGACCGCTTCCACCGGCATGCCGACCGGATCTGCCAGGCCGAGATGCTGATGGCCGAGGGGTTCGTGCCCGTCGTCTCGTCGGAGTTCGGCCGGACGTTCGGCGGGATGGGGGCGGGGATCGAGGCGTATGCGTTGTTGATACCGCCTTTTGAAGATACGTATATCACGGTCGAACGCAACGGGACGAAGGTCGGATTCGTACAGCCGGTGGTGGCGGCCCAGGCGGCGTTTACCGATATCTTCACGCCGGAGATGGTGGAGGGGGTTGCGGATGCGCTGCGGGAACCGGGTAAGTTGCTCCTGCCGGCGTCGCTGGCGCAGAGCTTGTTCGGAACGGAACACGGTGTGGTGGGGCGCGGAATGACGGTGGGAGGAAAGGAGTATGAGGTCGGCGGGGTCTACCGCGATTTCCCGGACAATTCGCAGATCAAAAACCGGGTCATCCTGCCGCTCGTTTTCGGGGCCGACGAGTACAGTTGGGATGGCGCTAACTATCAGATGTATGTGCTGCTCCGTCCGGGGGTAGATCCGGCGCAGATCGTAGAGGGGTGGAAAGCGTTTCCGCTCACCGATAAGATGGATATGGGGATGGAGATAACGGCGAATCTCGTTCGGCTGTCGGATCGCTATTACGACGACCGGTCGGCGGCTTTCGGGATGGGCGCGCTGACGGAACGCGGCAACCGGACGACGATGACGCTGTTGTTGTCCATCGCTCTGTTGGTGATCGGTATCGCCGCAGTGAACTTCGTCAATTTCGCCACTTCGCTCACCCCGTTGCGGATCAAGAATATCAATACACGAAAGGTGTTGGGCTCTCCGGTCGGGACACTGCGGGCAGAGCTGATCTTCGAGTCGGTGGGCATCTCGTTGTTGGGTTTCGGCCTCGGCCTATTGTGGGTCTACCTGCTGGCGGATACCGGCTTCAACGAACTGATTTCGGGGGGTATCTCTTTCTCGACCTACAGTGGGGTGATCTGGTTGGGGCTGGGGGTAGCTCTGGGCGTCGGGATACTGGCGGGGATCTATCCGGCGGTCTACACCACTTCGTTCCCTCCGGCGCTGGTACTGAAGGGGACGTTCGGTCTCTCGCCGAAGGGTCGTAAGCTGCGGACGGCGTTGATCGGCTTCCAGTTCGTGGTCTCGCTGGGTCTGATCGTGGCGGCGATGTTCATGCAGTTGCAGAACCGTTACTTGCGCGGAATCGATACGGGGCTGGATTACGAGGGGATTGCGATGGCCCGGATAGGCGGCGAGCTCCGCGGATCGAAGGCGTTCGAGGAGCGGGTGGTGCAGTCGCCGCTGGTCGAGGAGGTGGGCTATTCGGAGAGGCCGCTGGGGTTGACCAATCTGCATGCTCAGTGGGGACGCGAGCTCCGGGGGACGACGATTCTCTTTGCGGCGGATGTGGTATCGTGGAATCTGCCCCGGATGCTGGGGGTCGAGCTGGCGGACGGGGATTATTTTACGGAGACGGATGCGCGGCGCGAGGGGTGTCGTCATTACCTGTTCAACGAGGCGGCGGCCCGGGAGTTCGGACTCTCGCTACAGGAGCCGCTGAACGAACGAGGATGGGGAGAGGCCCGGTTGACGGGGATCGCCCGGGATTTCAACTACGGGTCGCTGCATGCCGCGGTGGGGCCGATGGCGATGGTGCTGGTGGGGAAGGAGTCGGGGCTCGATAACCGGTTGCAGACTGCTTATTTCAAAATCAAGG
>NZ_JBQIQO010000056.1:0-6985 GCF_056799795.1 Rikenella sp. | reverse complement strand
CCCACAGTCCAAATCTCAGTCCCAAGCTCGACCCAGCGCAGCAGGAAAACCGTAACCGCTTTTCCCGCCCGAAGAACAGACACAGCCCCAAGCTCGCCCCAATTCTCCGCCCCGTGTGCGCCCCATTGCGGCTCCGCTTGCGCTCCGCCGCTCTTTCGCGCGCCTTGGGAAATCTTGTCAAAACGCGCCAGCGCATTTTGACAAGATTTCCCTCTTTAGGCGGGGGCGCGCGTCTGTCCTACGAGAGGGTACTGCCCTCGGGCCGGGCAGGCCCCGCGTGCCCGCGGCGGGCAAATGGCAGCCTCTACCCAAACAACTAACAGCAGTCTCGCCCCGGTTCTCTATTCCCCGCAGGCCGCGGAAACCGCCCTACCGGCGCGTCGTCGAGTCCGCTGCCACGGGAGCTACAGAAGGAGCTGCCGGAGATTCGGGAGCTCCCACTGCGGAGCGACGCCGACGACGACGCTCCTGACGCGCCGCGCGGCGCTCCCGAGCTGCCGCGCGCCAACGACGATAGCGTTCCTGAAGGTCTTTCCAGCTCTGGAACTCCTGCCGGTAATAGACCCCTACCCCGTTGTCCTGCAACCCCTGCGACTCGTCGAAGCGGTCGATCGTCCGCGTGAACCCCTTGACCTTCAGCGACCCCGACTTGTTCAGCACCCACGTCAGGTAGCCGTCCACCGAGAGCGGATTGTTCGTCACCTGATAGGCCCCCCGCTGTCCCACATCGTAGTTGCCCCCCACCTCCAGCGAGAGCTTGTTCGCAATCAGATCCGCCCCCACGTCGAAGGTCACCTCCTCCGACGTCAGCTCGCTCGAGGGGCGATAGCCGAAGCGGATGTTGTAGTTCGAACCCGAAATCAGGTTGCTGATCTGGTTCGAGAGGAACTCCATCCCGGCGATCCCCGCCAGCGAACCGCTCATCGTCCCGATGGCATTCGTCTGGTCGTCCGGCATGAAGCTGTTCGAGAGCATCAGGTAGGCGAACTGCATCGTCGTCGCCTCCTCCGTATTGAGCAGGTTGCGGAGCAGGTTTTTGGTCTCGGGATCGGCCCCCGGAGCCGTCACCGACAGGCGGATCGTCGGATCGAACAGCCTGTCCGTCAGATGGATCCCGCAACTCACGTTGACATTCCCGCTGCCCGTCCCGCTCCCCTGCGCATTGGCCCCCAGGAGCGGTTTCAGCGACGTCCGGACGCGATAGGCCGCGTCGATGTTCACCAACGGGTCGGCCGGATCGCCCGTCCACTGGATCGAACCGCCCGGCTGGATCACGAAGTACTTGTTGGCCAGCACCCCGTAGAGCGTAAAGAGATACGTCCCCTCCGTAATGTCGTACTGTCCGTCCATCGTGAAGATGTCGCGCGCGGGGACGATGCGCATCCGGAAGCGGCCGTTGCCGCGCCCCCGGATCACGTCGCCGAGCCGCGGGTCGAGGACGATCTGGGCCTCGGTATTGGGCAGCGCCGTGAGGTTCAGGTCGACCGAGAGCTCGCTCTTGGTGCGCCTGCGCCGCGGCCGGCGGAGCTGTCGCCGGAACTGCTCGACACGGTCGACCGGCGTGCGGGCCGGGGGCTCGACGAACGAGATGAAGTCGGCCTCGGCGATGGTCGAGACCTCCGAAAGGGGGAGCACGAAGGTCGAGCTGCGCGCCGTCTCGGCCCGCACGTCGATCTCCGTGCGGTAGTCGTCGCCCGTGACCGAAAAGGCCCCCGTGCCGTAGATCCGTCCGTAGAAGTCCGGGTTGTCGGCCAGCGCGGTGTTCAGGCAGAGCAGGTCGCGGAAATCGACCTTCACGCCGAAGCGGAGCTGGCGGAAATAGCGGCTGTCGAACCAGGCCGAGATGGCGCCCGTGCCTCCGTCGCCGTCGCTGAGCGGAGACGGAGGCAGCTCGAAGCGGTTGTTCGTGACGGTCACCGGCCCCGAAAGGGTGTACCGCGCCCGCGTATAGGCCACCGTGGCGGTATATTCGTCCACGCCGATCGTCCCGTTCAGCAGCGGCCCCCCTTCGGGGCCGCCGGTCAGGGCGAGCTTCGTCCGCGCCCGACCCCGCGTATCGACGAGCACGCCCTGCAACAAGGGCTCCAGCAGGGCCATGTCGAACCGCGGGATGTCGAAATCGACCCGGTAGCGCCGCTCGCGGCTGTCGTAGTAGCCCGCGATCGGGGTCGCCCCGTCGGGGGTGTCGGCGGCGAAGCGCACCCACCGCCGTTCGCCGTCCCACCGGCTGCGGAAGTCGGCGGTACCGAGCTGGTGCTGGTTCATGGCGAAGGAGTCGATCCGGAGGTCGGCCCCGAACTGCAAGGCGCCGAAGGGGGCGACGAGCTCGGCGAGGCCGTCCATGCGTCCGCCGATGCGGTAGCCCTGTCGCTGGACGAGCCGCGTGAGGGGCGAGAGGTCGAGCCGGTCGAACCGCACGCGCAGGGTGTCGCTCTCGACGGCCGAGGCGCGCCCCTCGATCGAGAGCCGCTGGTCGCCGCTCCGCACGCCGAAACGACGGAAGCCGATCCCCGTGGAGTCGACCAGGAGGTGTCCGGGCTGGACGAACCACTCGCGCCCTTCGACCCGGAAGGAGGTGGGATAGAACCGGACGTCGAGCTGCGGCAGCCCCGCGGCGGAGCGTCCGATGGTGGTGGAGGTGCTGATCAGCGCGCGGTTGCCGTTCTCGGGATTCTCGAACCGGGTGGCGAGGGCGATGCGGTTGTGGCCGACGCCGCCGACGACCGACATCCGGGGCAGGTCGAGCGGCCCGATGCCGAACTGTTCGGCGAAGGCGTAGACCGAAACGGAGTCGCCGCGGTTGCGGCACTCGACGGTGAGGTCGCCGACGTAGAGGTTCCGCCGCAAGATGTAGTCCGACCGGACGCTGAGGTTGAATTCGTCGCGCGCGGGGTCGAAAAGGAAGCCGACGGAGGTACCTTCGGCCACCTCCAATCCCGGGACGAAGATGGCGGCGACGTTGTTGGCCTGTTTGACGTCGATTTTCAGGAGGTAGTAGCCCTCGGTTCCGGCGGCTGCGGAGTCGGCGGCAGCCGTCGGCCCGGCAACAGCAAGGGATGCGGCCCGGGCGACGGTATCCGGCGCCGAGAGCGAGGGCAGGTAGCGCCGCAGGGAGTGGCGGAAGAAGCGGAAGAAGCGTTCGTATTGGGCGGCTCCGCGCAGGTCGGCGTCGGCGAAGTCGGAACGCATGGAGAGCCGCCGCGAGCGGGCGCTGCTGCGGGCTTCGAACCGGATGGCGCCGGCATGGACGGTATCGAGGGGGTTGACGTAGGCGAGGCTGTCGATTTCGGCGTGTCCGTTCAGGTCGTCGAGGTTCGTCCCGGCGGCGTGGGCCCGGCAACGCATGGCGAGCCGCGAGAGGGTGTCGCGGCGGTTGAAGCCGAGGGCGACGAGGTCGGCGCGGCGCAGGGCCAACTCGAAGTCGTAGGCGGGCACCGGGTCGCGCAGGTCGAGCCGCCCTTCGGTGGTGAAGTCGAGGTTGGGGTCGGAGGATTCGATGCGCCCCTGGAAGATGCGCCCGGCCCAGCGGCCGTTCATCCGGATGCCGTGGTAGGCGTAGTCCCGGAAGTCGAGCCGGTCGATCGTGGCGTCGGTGGCCAGGGCGAGCTCTCCGCCGTCGGTCACGACGTCGACGCCGGCGGAGAGCGAGACGGCCCCCAGGCGCGGCTGGCCGAGCAGCGTGCCGAGTCCGAAGGCTTCGGTGGCGAGGTGGCCGGTGAAATGGGTCTGTCCCTCCCGCTCGCCGGGCATGAAGCGCAGGGTACCGCCCACCAACCCTTGGGCGGTGGTGAGCTCGCCGGTGGCGGTGAAGTCGCGCACAAGGCCGTCGAAACTCCCTGTAAATCCGATGGTTCCGGCGCGCTGCAAGAGGGCGGCGAGGCCCGGTTTCAGGTGCCGTCCGGCGGCGGCCTCGCCGTAGATGCGGCCGATCTCGTCGCCGTCGGTCTCCAAGCGGTCGATGCCGATCCGCAGCCGTGTCCGGGCCACATCGGGCAGCCCTCGCAGGGCGAACGTGGCGTCCAGCCGGGTGGCTCCGTTCCGTGCGCCGCGCAGCCGACCGGCGAGGTCGTCCACGGTGCCGCTCACGGCGAGGGAGTCGAACGAGAGGGCGGCGCCGATCTCGGCCGGACGGCGCAGAAAACGGGCGATGGTCTGGTAGGAGACGGAGGAGGGCGAGGCTTCGAGATCGATCCGCACGGCGTGCGGGAAGTCGTTCAGCGCGGCCCATCCGCCGTCGAAGCCGAGGTCGGCACGGCGCAGGTGGAGCACGGACAAAGGGGTCTCGGCCCGCAGGCGGTCGACCCGGATGCCGCCGGGCCCGGCGGCGATCTGTTGCGCGCTGAGGTGGCGGAGCCGGAAGCCGCTCTTTTCGTTGAAGTTAAGGTGTTCGATCCGCAGGGCGACGGAGTCGTCGCGCAGGGCGATTTCGCGGGCCTGGAAATAGAGGCCCTGAATATCTAAATCACTGAAATTTACCTGATTGCTACGCCCTTCGCCCGGCCCGCCGTCGGGAGCGCCGCGCAGGGTGAAGCGCAGGCCGAGGAGGTTGAGTTCGCGGGCGGTGAGCCGCAGCCGGACGGGGCGCGGCGGGTCGGGACGCAGCCGCCGGATGACGTATCCGAGGTTGGTCTCCTGTTCGGCGGTGTCGCGGGCGATGTGCAGCACGCCGTCGTCGAGCGAGACGACGCCGAGCGCCACGCGGCCCCCGAAGAGGTCGAGTCCGTCGATGCCGGCCTCGACGCGCCGCACATATAATAAGGTGTCGGCCGGTCGGAAGGGGTCTTTGACGCACAGTCCGCTGACCTCCAGGCGGTTGAAGAAGGCGATGTCGACGCGGTCGAGGGTGAGTTCGGTGCCGATGCGTTCGGAGAGCTGCCGGGCGAGCCGCTGCACGACGAAGGTCTGCACGGCGCCGATCTGCAACAGCAGTCCGGCCACGAGGGGCAGGACGACGGCGGCGACCAGCAGCCATGACAGGCCGACGAGGAGGCGTTTGAGGATTTTCCGAAGCATACGGGAGGGAGCGTGCCAAGGGGCGTTCGCGGCGTTTTTCGCGGCCTTACAGCCGGTTTACGGGGCCGCCGCGGAGGCGTTTTCGCGCCGGAACAGGGCACACGGCCTTGCAAAGATAAACAAAGATCAGCAGGTTTGGGGCCTTTCGTCCTGCACTTAAATCGGGAAAAAAGCGGCGTCCGGTTTTCGATTTCGCCGAAAAACCGTTACTTTTGCGCTCGACGAAAGGCCGCGCGAACACCGAAGCGACTCGGACAAGCGGCACGGAACGATCTAACTATCACGAAAACAACGAACACTACCACACCATGGCAGAAAAACATAACAAACAGGTCAATCCGGATCCCGAACAGGTGATCGAACAGAGCCTCGGACGTTTCGAACTCTTTATCGAACGCAACGGGAAAACCCTTCTGGTGGCGCTCGGCGCGATTATCGTCCTCGTCGGGGGGTATTTCTCGTACAAATACCTCTACCTCGCTCCGCGGGCCAAGCAGGCGTCGGCAGCGATGTTCGAGGCGCAGAACTATTTCGAACGCGACTCGTTCGCGCTGGCGCTCAACGGGAATGCGGCGTTCGACGGATTCCAGACGATCGCGGAACGGTACGGGAATACGCCGCAGGGGAATCTGGCCAACCATTATGCCGGGATGTGCCACCTCTATCTGGGTGATTTCCAGCAGGCTATCGATGCTTTCGCAAAATACGACGCGTCGAAAGACAATGCGGCGGCGGAGTTGATCGGGGCGCAGAACCTGGGGTTGCGGGGCGACGCGCATGTCGAGCTGGGGAACTTGGAGCAGGGGGCGGCGCTGTATGAACAGGCGGCGAACTTCAGCGACAATGTGGCGACGACGCCGGTCTACCTGAAGAAGGCGGGGATGATTCACGAACAGGCGGGGCATGCGCAGCAGGCTTTGCAGCTCTACGAACGGATTCGGAACGAATATCCGCGGAGTATTCCGGCACGGGATATCGAAAAATTCATCGCGCGGGCGCAACAGCAATTGTAATCTTTTGTCACCCAGAGCATTACAGCTCAACGACAGAGACTGATTCACCATACGAAGGCGGGGAGAGGACACGCGCTTTTCCCCGCCTTTTTACTTTCGTCCCCCTCGGCGTGGAACGCCTTTTGCTTCTGTTCCGGAACGGGCGGGGACTTTCGCTGACCAATTGAAGATCTTGCTTATGGCTTCCGAACTGAAAAATCTATCCGTTTTCGACCGACCGGTACCGCCGGCCAACGAAATGTCGTTCGGCATCGTTGTCGCCGAATGGAACCACGAAATTACCTCGGCACTGCTCAACGGGGCGGTCGCCACGCTCCGCGCGGCGGGGTGCGCTGACGACAAGATCAGTGTCAAATGGGTGCCGGGCACGTTCGAACTGGCCATGGGGGCGCAGTACTTCGCCGAGTACACCAATGTCGATGCGGTGATCGTCCTGGGGTGTGTGATTCAGGGAGATACGAGGCATTTCGACTTCGTCTGCCAGGGGGTGACCAGCGGGGTGCAGCAGATGCAGTTGAGTTGGAACATGCCGATCGCGTTCGGGGTGCTCACGACGAACGACCGCCAGCAGGCGATCGACCGGGCGGGCGGAAGGCTCGGAAACAAAGGCGACGAGGCGGCGGCGACGGCGATCAAAATGGTAGCTCTGCAACGCGAGATGGAGGCGGAGGACAATGGCGAGGTGGCGACGGCGGCGGGAGCGGCGGCGGAAAACCATCCGGTGGTCAATTGATTCTCAAGGCTTAGTCTTTGCGCTATTTTTACGGCAGCGCCGCTCTTCGGAACCTCCGAAGAGCGGCGTTTTTCTCTCTTTAGGGCGAGCTATCGCTTCGATTTGGTTGGGTTGGGTTTGAAAGGCCCGCCCCGGGCTTCCGCGACGCGGGCAGCAATGGACGATTGGGAGATCTGATGGGCATCGGAAATGACGGATTCAGCTATTCGTCGTCGGTGGAGGGCAG
>NZ_JBQIQO010000055.1:0-7291 GCF_056799795.1 Rikenella sp. | reverse complement strand
ACTCGATGTTTTCGAATTAAAGTCGGGCGGCTGTCCATGTCGAGGAGACTGTTTATCTCTTCTCTCTGATCCGCTTAGGCCGCGGGGGCCCCTACTTTTTACTATGTGGTAACCGACGCTGCCTGTGAGGGCAATGCAAACGTAGTTTGCAAATTGCCGAGCGGCGAGGAGGAAAACAAGCGTAGCGCAGTTAAAAAGTAGGCAAAAAGCACATTCAAGGGGGACTTACATCCCCCTTGAAAATCCCCCGGCGATTCCTTTAAGGTAGAGGCAGTCTCCTTTATGCCGCAATCCTGCGACCCGTAGGGTCGCGCAGTCCGTCGCCACCCCCTGCGGTGGCTGCAACTCGGCGGAACTCGTTGCACTCTCCGCTGGCGGCGAACCGCACACGCACCGCCCCGGGCTACCGCGACTACGGCCGCGCGAGCTATGAGGGTGTAGCAAGGAGCGTCGGCAACAGCGGGTACAGTTGGTCGTGTACGCCGGTGACGGGCGACGTCACGGTGCGGTATTTGGGCTTCTACACGCAGGGCCTCTACCCCAGCAACGCGCACTATCGCGGCCACGGTTTTCAGTTGCGTTGCCTCTCGGAATAAACGCCGCGTGCCCGCGGGGGGCAATGGGCTGGAACTACCCTAAACAACCGGCTGCCTCTACCCTAAGTCGGATCTACTCCGACCAACCGCGCGTGCTACGCCGAGACGCCGAAGTCCCGTAGCGCCTCGTTCAGCGACGTTTTGAGGTCGGTCGAAGGCTTGCGCTGACCGATAATCAGCGCGCACGGCACCTGATACTCGCCCGCCGGATAGTGCCGCGTGTAGGAACCCGGAATCACCACCGACCGCGGAGGCACATGTCCCTTGTATTCCACCGGTTTCTCGCCCGTCACGTCGATAATCTTCGTCGATCCGGTGATGACCACGTTCGCCCCCAAGACCGCCTCGGCGCCGATGTGCGCCCCCTCGACCAGGATGCACCGCGAGCCGATGAAACAGTGATCCTCGACGATCACCGGAGCGGCCTGTACCGGCTCCAGCACCCCGCCGATTCCCACTCCGCCCGACAAGTGCACCCCCTTGCCGATCTGCGCGCACGACCCCACCGTCGCCCACGTGTCGACCATCGTCCCCGAATCGACATAGGCTCCGATGTTCACATACGACGGCATCATAATCACCCCCGGCGCCAGGTAAGACCCGTAGCGGGCCACTCCGTTCGGCACGACCCGAACCCCGAGCGATTCGAAATCCTGCTTCGTCTCCATCTTGTCGAAGAATTCGATGTCGCCGCTGCTCATCCGGCGCATCTTCTGGATCGGGAAGTAGAGAATCACCGCCTTTTTGACCCATTCGTTCACCCGCCATGCCCCGTCGCTCCCCGTCGGTTCGGCACAGCGCAGGGTGCCTTTGTCCAACCGGTCGATGACCTCCCGAATGGCCTGTTTCGTTTCCGGTCGGTCCAACAAAGTCCGATCCGTCCATGCCGCTTCGATAAGCGATTGTATTGCAGTCTGTTCTGTCATGTGCTGATTAGGAGTGAAAAGTTATTTCCGTTTTTCTTTGGCCGCGCCGTCGGCCGGCGATAAGCCGATCCGGACGAACACCGGATTGTGATCCGACCACGGCAGCGCGTCGGAGCGGTATTCGAGCGTTTCGAACTCCGGAGCGTGGAAGACGTAGTCGATCCGGAGCATCGAGAAGAGTCGGTTGTAGGTGTATGCGAATCCGCTGCCGGCATTGACGAACGTGTCGTCCAACTTGCCGCGCATTTTGTGGTAGGTGTACGAGACCGGCGTGTCGTTGAAGTCGCCCGTGACGATGGCCGGATAGGGCGACGCTTCGATCATCCGCGAGATGGTGTCGACCTGTACGGCCCGTCGGCGGTAGTTGTCGCGCAACCGCCCGGCGAGGCTGCGGACGAAGTGTTTGCTCTCCTTGTCGCCCCGCACGTCGAGCCGTTCGACCCGGTCGCGGCTCCATTCGTCGACTTGGGTCGATTGGAGGTGGTTGTTGAAGAGTCGCAGGGTGTCGCGCCCGGCGAGCAGATCTGCCTGGAGCATGGTGTTCCGCGAGCCTTCGAACAGGGTGCCGCTCGCCTTGAGGATCGGCAGCCGGCTGAAGATCGCCACGCCGTATCCCACCTCCTCGGCGCCGCCCGAAACGAAGTGATAGGCCCGGTACGGCCAGTCGCGGTAGAGGCTGTCGATCAGCCGCACGTCGCCGCGGTTCATCGTCTCGTACTCCTGAAAGCAGATGACGTCGGGCTGCATGCGTTGCACGTAAGCGGCCACGCTGTCCACCATACGCCGATATCCGTCGTGTCGGCTCTGTTCGTAGACGAAGCCGTGGGTGTTATAGGTGAGGATCGAGAGTCGCGCGGGCTCTTTTTTAGCCGTTCGCCGTGCGGCCGCGGTCGTGTTTTCGGCGGGGTACTCCTTGCGGAAGTCGAAACGGACAAGGGTGCCGAGGTGTCCGAGGCCGAGCAGCAGCGTGATGGCAGGCACCAGAGCCCACCATCTCCAGCGGAGAATCCATACGAGCAGCAGGACGAAGTTGCCGAAGAAGAGGAACGGGGCGCCGAGTCCGAAAAAGGCGAAAATCCAGCTCCGTTCCGGACTGATTCCGGTGCTGAGGTAGGCCATGACGAGCGCGCCGGCGAACAGGACGGTGACCAGCACGAGCAGCAGGTGCAGCAGCGTGTGCCACCATCGTCTCGGCTGGCTCTGGTCGAGGTAGTAGTAATTGCTTCCGGCGTTGTAACGGTTGGCGCTCATCGGGGCGGAGGAGTAAGAGGGGGAGAGGAAAGGGTTAGTAGTAAATTTTGCCGGTTCGTTTCCATATCCGGAGCAGAATGAACCCGAAGAGCATCCCGCCGACGTGTGCGAAGTGGGCGATGTTGGATCCCTTTTGCGTCACGCCGAGGAAGAGCTCCAGCACGCCGTATGCGACGACGAACCACTTGGCTTTCATCGGAATCGGGGGGATGAGGAGCATGATCCGGTCGTTGGGATGGAACATGCCGAAGGCGAGGAGCACGCCGAACACGGCTCCCGATGCGCCGATGGTGACGATGTTGTCGGCCCAGGCTTGCAATTGTGCGGGCATGGTTTCGGCGTAGCCGAGTCCGAGGAAGTGGTTGTATTCGACCCAGTTTACCGCCAGGTTGCACAGCCCGGCTCCCACGCCGCAGATCAGGTAGTAGGCGAGGAATCGTCCCGACCCCATGTCGTATTCGAGCACGCGGCCGAACATCCAGAGGGCGAACATGTTGAAGAACAGGTGGTCGAAACCTCCGTGGAGGAAGAGGTAGGTGAGGGGTTGCCAGAGGTGGAATTCGGTGGATTTCCAGAAGTGGAGTCCGAAGAGGTCGATCATGCGTTCGCCTCCGACTCCTTCGGGCAGGGCGATCTGCGCGACGAAGACGATGACGGTCAGGATGATGAGGTTCATCACCACGCTGCTGCGGGGCGACCCGGCGCGTGGGCCGAAGATGTTGCTGTTGTTCATTCGTTTTCTTGTGCTTCGAGGTCGGTTCGTGTATTTCGAGGGTCTTGCTTGTTGAGGTTTTTGCGGTTTCTTGCTTCCGCCGGGGGCGGTGTCACGCGGTACTCAAAAGCGGGCGGCCTTGATTTTGGGGTAGAGGCGGCGGGTTATTTTGGTTGAGGCTACCCCAAACAACGGGTAGCTTCGCCCCTATTTTAATTTGACTCCGGCGTCCGGAGCCAACGTGGGCCAAACGAGCATCGCGAGTGGCGGCCCTACGCCGGGGATGGCTCCGGCCCGCGCGATTCCTTGAATCGCAAGCATTCGTGCCCCGTTTTTTTGGGGGGGGGTCGGGCTGCGCGCTCCGGGGGTGGGCCAAAGGCCCAGCGCGCAGGCCCGGCGGTTCAACGAACCGCAAAAGCATAGTCTATTCGTCTTCGGCGCACCTCCCCCGCGCCGCTATGGCGTCGCTCTCGCCGAGGACGGCGATTCCTCACGGAATCGCGCTATTCGCTCTCAGTCTATAGCAGTTCGCCGCCAGCGGTGAATGCAACGAGCCCCGTCGAGTTGCAGCCCGCCGCGTGGGGTGGCGGCGAACTGCGCGGCTCTGCGAGCCGCAGAAGCTCGGCCCGGCGCGGCGCGAAAACCTGCTACAGTTTTCGCGCCCGAAGAACAGGCACAGCCCAAAGCTCGCCCCAATTCTCTGCCCCGTGTCCGCCTCACTGCGGCTCCGCTTTCGCTCCGCCACGTTTTCGCGCGCTCCGTTCTTCGTTCGCGCGCCTTGGGAAATCTTGTCAAAACTCGCTTGCGAGTTTTGACAAGATTTCCCAAGGCGGGGCGCGCGGATCGAGCTTTGTCCCGCCTTGAACTGTTCCTTTTGTGAACAAAAGGAACCGAAAAAACTTTAGACGGATGCTTACGCATCCTCAAACTGCTGACGGCCCAACCCAGTTTGCGCGCCTGGGGAAATCTTGTCAAAACACACAAGCGAGTTTTGACGATTTCCCTCTTAAGGCGTGGCGCGCGATCTGGTCATTGCCCGGACGGGTACTGTTCTTTTTAACTTCGCTGCGCTCGTTTTCCTCCTCGCCGCTCGGCAATTTGCAAACTATGTTTGCATTGCCCTCGCTGGTAGCGTCGGTTGTGAACAAAAAGAACCAAAAAAACTTTAGACGGATGCTGACGCATCCTCCCGCTGCCGACGGCCCAAATCTTTTGTCCGCGCGCTGGCTATAAGGCAGAAACAACCCTAACAAAACACCCTGTGGGTGTGTGGACGGGAAATGCTCACGCATTTCCACTGGTCGCCTCTAATCCTGTTGTTCGACGCGTATCAGCGTTTCAGCCGTTTCTCCGCCTCCAGCGCCGAAACGACGCTCATCACCGGTCGCCCGTCCGGCGTATAGTTAGGCTCGTCGCAACTGAACAGTTTGCGTATCAACGCCTCCGCCTCCATCGTCGTCACAGAACCCGCCCCGCCCGCAGCGAAGAGCGGAGCGCAACAGCTTCGGGCCATAGCCTCGGCCAGCCGTTCGCGGTGGTTGTCCCGCAGCGAGACCCCCTCCTCCTTGATCTGCCGGAGCAGCTCTTCCACCGCCTGTGCCGGAGCCGTGCTCTCGCCCATCTCGACCGGCAGCCCGTAGACCACCACCGTCGTCCCTCCCATATCCCGGATGTCGAACCCCATCGCCGCCAGCTCCGCCGTGTGTTCGACCAGCAGAAAGTGGTCGGCCGCCGCCAGTTCGATCCGTTCCGGAAAGAGATCCCGCTGGCCCACCACCGAAAAGTCGTTCTCCATCCGCTGCAAAAACTCCTCGTACAAAATCCGCATCCGCGCCCGCGCCCGATCGATGATCACCAGCCCGTCCGCCGTTGCCGTAGCGATATATTTCCCCGCCCCGAACACCAATGCCCGGGCCGTTGTGTCGTCCGGCATGCCGTTCGCCGCAGAACGAATCGTTTCATCGTCGACGAAAACCTCGGTCGTCGTTTCCAGCGGCAAAGTCCCTTGCAATGTATCGTTGCCGTTCGCCTCACTCCCGCCGTTGCTTCCGCCGAAGTCCGGAATCAGCAGGTCGGGCGGAATCATCTCCGTAAACGGCGCCTGTTCCGGATCCTCGAAAGCCGCCCGCGCGCTCCCCGACCTGCCCCCCATTCCGAAATCGGTCGTCGCCGGCGTGTCCCACTCCTTGCGGTCGTAGCTGCGGAACGGGTTGTAGTCATCGCGAGTCGCTGCCGGCGGCGGAGGCGGCATGCGCCTCCCGCTTCCGATGCCCGAACCGCTCCCGTCCGCATCTTGTCGCGGCGACGGGTTGTAAACCGGAATGTCGATCGGCGTCGGGTTGTCGAAGTCGAGCATCGGCACGATATTGTGCCGCCCCAAGCTCCGCCCCACCGCCGAAGCGAGCATCTGCCACAACGCCTGCTCCTCCTCGAACTTGATTTCGGTCTTCTGCGGATGGATGTTCACGTCGATGCGCGACGGGTCGACCTCGATATAGATATAATATGACGGCGTGTAGCCGTACGGCAGCAGTTTGTTGTATCCGTTCACCACCGCCTTTTGCAGGTACGAGCTGCGGAAATAGCGCCCGTTCACGAAGAAGAACTGTTCGCCGCCGCTCTTTTTGGCCGTCGCCGGGAGCCCGATGTAGCCGCCGATCCGCACGATCGGAGTATCGACCTCCACATCCAAGAGTTTGTCTCCCGTCTTGCGTCCCACGACCGCCGCGATGCGCTGCCGCAGTCCGCCCGGCGCCAGGCTGAACAGCGTCTTGTCGTCCGCCACTAAGGTGAAAGCCATCTCCGGATGGCACAGCGCGACGCGCTGGAACTCCGTAATGACCTGCTTGGTCTCCGTCGGATTGGCTTTGAGAAACTTCCGCCGCGCCGGGGTGTTGAAGAAGAGGTTGCGCACCGTGATCTGCGTCCCTTTCGGACAGCTGACGCTTTCGGTGCGCGCGTCGGCCTCCGTCCCTCCCGCAATGGTGACCAGCGTCCCCACCTCGTCCTCCTCGCGCCTCGTCCGAAGCTCGACCTCGGCCACCGAGGCGATCGAGGCGAGCGCTTCGCCGCGGAACCCGAAGGTGCGCAGCGCGAAGAGGTCTTCCGACTCCCGGATTTTCGACGTAGCGTGTCGCGCGAAGCAGACCACGGCATCTCCCGCCGCCATTCCGCATCCGTCGTCGATCACCTGCACGAGGCTCTTGCCGCCGTCCCGCACCACGACGCTCACGGCATGGGCCCCGGCATCCACCGCGTTCTCCATCAGCTCCTTGACCATCGAGGCGGGACGTTGCACCACCTCGCCGGCCGCGATCTGGTTCGCGACGGTGTGGGGAAGTATCTGTATCAGATCGTTCGACACGGGTTATTGCATTAAATGAAGTGTGGAATCAGCGGGGGAAGAGGCTACATCGCCCGTCCGAGGTAGTTGAACATCAGGTAGAGCACCGCCACCGCTCCGGCCAGAAAGAGCACCGTGCGGATCGAGTTGCGTTTCTGCCGCTGCGCCCGTTCGCGCTCCTGCTCCTGCATCCGCAGCAGACGCCGCTCGCGGATGTACATCCCCGGCCGGTACTCTCCCTCGGCGTAGTCGTCGCCGAGGATCATCCGCCGCCGCGTTTCTCGCTCTTCGGCTTCCGGATCCCAGTAGCGGGGTTTGTATTCGAACTGACGGGGCTTGCGCCCGAATCCTATGAATCCTGCCATGGCGGTCGTGTGTTTTGGTCGGTACAAAGATAACATATTCCGAACGGATTTCGGTGTCGGAGAATTGTGCGGGGGTGTGGTCATATTGCAGAGGGGAC
>NZ_JBQIQO010000054.1:0-7606 GCF_056799795.1 Rikenella sp. | reverse complement strand
AAACTCGACCGTGTGCGAAAACTCCGTCGCCCGACCGCCTAAAAGGGGATTTCACTCGTTTTGCGGTGAGCAAAATCGAGATGAAATCCCAGCGGGCGACGAGAAAAAGCCGTGCGCTCCGCCTTAGGAGGGAAATCGTCGAAACTCGCTTGCGTGTTTTGACAAGATTTCCCAAGGCGCGCGAAAACGTGGCGGAGCGAAAGCGGAGCCGCAGTGAGGCGGACACGGGGCGGAGAACTGGGGCGAGCTTTGGGCTATGCTTGTTCTTCAGGCGGGAAAACCGGATCCGGTTTTCCCGCCGCGCCGGGCTGAGCTTCTGCGACCCTTTGGGGTCGCGCAGTTCGCCGCCACCCCACGCGGCGGGCTGCAACTCGACGGGGCTCGTTGCGCCCCCGCTGGCGGCGCATTGCTATAGGTTTAGAGCGAATAGCGCGATTCCGCGAGGGATCGCCGGCCTCTTGGGTAGAGATTGCCCAATCGGAGTGCCCGAAGGCACCGGCGCGAGGAGAGGCGCACCGAGGACGAATCTCGCAGAATGGGAGCGACAAGGCCGAACTTGGCAGCTTTGACCGGTGAACGGAGCATTGTTTCGGTGGGTCGGACGCCCGGGAGTGACCGCAGTGAGCATGCGAACGTTGCGGGCCTCCCGAGGGGGAGGCGTCCGGCCCGCGCGGTTCTGCGAACCGCAGGAGGCAATTCTCAAACGAAGTTTCCATTAAAAAGACACAGCACCTCCACCATTTATTCCGAGCGGCACCGCAACGGAAAACCGTGGCCGCGGTAACTCACGCTGACGGGATTGAAGTACTGCGTGCTGAAATGCAAAAATACGCTGCCGGTGCCGCTAAAGGCGGACGAGTAGTTGAACCCGTAGCCGCCAACGTTGCCCAGTCCACCCGATCCTGTATCGTGGTAGCCCGGGGCGGGTGTTCTCTTCCCCGTTTATTCCGAGAGGCAACGCAACTGAAAACCGTGGGCGCGAGTGTGCGAATTATTGGAATCGAGGTATCGAGTGCTCAAAGCTAAGCGTATAGCATTGGTTTCATTGATGGTGGAAGCCCAAATGAAACCATGATTGCCAGAGTGCCACAACGCTGCATCGGCATCGCCGCGGAGGCCCGGGGCGTGCCCGCAGGGCGTTTTACTGACCGCCTTTCCCCTAAACCGCCTCTCTCCCAAGCAATACGTCCCTGTTTATTCCGAGAGGCAACGCAACGGAAAACCGTGGCCGCGATTGTCCGAACGGCAGGTGTAGAGGTATTGCGAATCGAACCCCAGGTACAGACCGTAGATATCGTTCGTAGCGGAAGACCGACTGAACCCGCTGTAACCGACATTCACCAGTATACCTTCGTCGTGACCGCGGTAGCCCGGAGCGCGGTCGAAAGGCACTCGAGAACTGGCCGGGTTTGTCCCGAAGCCGTTGATGCCGGACAGACCGAACGAACCGGAGATGGGAAAACCGGCTGAAAAGAGAGGCTCAGAACAACGCCCGGGCGATCCGTTCCACATTATCCGCCTTGCCCATCGTATAGAAATGGAGCGCGGGAACTCCCGCCGCCATCAGCTCGCGCCCCTGTGCCACCGCCCACTCGATTCCCACCTCCCGCACAGCCGCATTATCCCGACACCCCTCTACCGCCCGCACCAGCTCGTCCGGCAGTTCGATGCCGAACGTCTGCGGCAGCAAGGAGAGCTGCGATTTCGTCGTGAAAGGTTTGAGCCCCGCGACGATCGGAACCCCGATCCCCGCCGCCCGGCACGCTTCGACGTAGGCGAAATATTTCGAATTGTCGAAAAACATCTGAGTCACCACATATTCCGCCCCCGCATCGATTTTGGCTTTCAGGTGGGCGATGTCCGTGGCGAGATTCGGCGCCTCGGCGTGTTTTTCCGGATAACCCGCCACGCCGACACAAAAGTTTGTCGGAGCGCTGTGTTCCAGCTCCGAGTCGAGGTATTCGCCCCGATTCATCCGGATGATTTGCCGGACGAGATCCTCCGCATGCAGGTGTCCCCCTTCCGCCGCCCGGAACATCCGTTCGCCGCGCAGGTTGTCGCCCCGCAGCGCCAAAATATTGTCGACCCCCAAAAAACTCAGGTCGATCAAGGCGTCCTCGATGTCGTACTTCGAAAACCCGCCGCAAATCAGATGCGGAACGACGTCGATGCCGTAACGCGCCGTAATCGCGGCGGCGATTCCCACCGTTCCCGGCCGTTTGCGTATCACCCGACGCTCCAGCAAGCCGTCGGGACGCTCGATGAGCTTCACCTCTTCGCGGTGGTAGGTGACGTTGATATACGACGGGTGGTAAGGGGCCAGCCGTTCGATCGTGTCGAAAATCGTGTCGATATTATCGCCTTTGAGCGGCGGCAGCAGTTCGAAGGCAAAACGGGTCTTCCCGGTCTCGAATTTTTGAGTGACTTTCATCTGGCGACAAAGATAATCGTTTCCCTCGGCATCACCGACTCGCTGCAACCCGACCGCGCCAGGCATTCCGCACGTACCACCCCATCGTCCCCACAATCGCGACCGTGATGGCCGAACCGATCGCCAGTCCCGTGTAGTAAGGCATTGCGACTCCTTCGCGGGCGATGAAAATGTAGAAGGAGACGATAAAGGTCATGAATGCGGCCGGCAGGAAAGCCATGGCCCAGTGTCGACGCCGAACGGCCAGGTAGACGGTCACCGTCCAGAGACAGATGGCAGCCAGCACCTGATTGGCCCAGGCGAAGTATTTCCAGATGACTTCGAACGGCATGAGGGTGATGGCGACGCCCACCAGAAAGATCGGGAGCGAGATGTAGAGCCGCTTGACGAGCTGTTTCTGTTCCAGGTGCAGAAAGTCTGACGCGATGAGCCGTGCGCACCGGAATGCCGTGTCGCCGCTCGTAATCGGTGCGACGACCACACCCAGCAGGGCCAGAAAGGCGCCGACTTTGCCCAGTGTGGTGTTGGTAATCGTCTCCACGGCCCAGGCGGCATTCCCGCCGTGTGCTGCGAGCGCTTCGCTCAGCCCCTCCGTTCCGCCCCAGAAGGCCATCCCGATGGCGGCCCAGATCAGGGCGATCACCCCTTCCGAAACCATCGCGCCGTAGAAAACGGGACGTCCCTGTCGCTCGTTGATGACGCACCGGGCCATCATCGGCGACTGGGTGGCGTGGAATCCCGATACGGCGCCGCAGGCGATCGTAATGAACAGGGTGGGGATGATCGGCAATCCCTGTGGATTGGCCGTAAAGTTGCCGAACGATGCGGCCGAGAGGTTCGGAATCTCGTAAGGCCCGAAAAACAGCACACCTAAGATGCCGAGCGCCATGGCGAACAGAGCGATGCCGAAGATCGGGTAGAACCGGCCGATAATTTTGTCGATAGGCAGCAGGGTGGCTAAAATGTAGTAGGCCAGAATGATCCAGACCCAAACCGACTGGCTCAGTCCGGTGAATCCTTCGAGGATGCCGGCGGGCCCGACCATGAAGACGGCGCCGACGAGCACCATCAGAAAGAGGGTAAAGGCGCGCATGACTTGTCGCACGGTCAGCCCCATGTAGCGTCCGACGATCTCCGGAAAGCTCACGCCGCCCTCTTTGAGCGAAATCATGCCGCTGGCGTAGTCTTGCAAGCCGCCGACGAAGATCGTTCCGAAGGTGATCCACAGGAAGGCGACGGGGCCGTACATGGCTCCCAGCAGGGCGCCGAAGATGGGGCCGAGTCCGGCGATGTTCAGCAGCTGGATCAGAAAGGTTTTCCAGGCGGGCAGGGGCAGATAGTCCACTCCGTCGCGGTGGGTTTCGGAGGGTACGGCCGCTTTCGGATCGGCTCCGAACTGCCGTTCCAGATAACGGGCGTAGGTGAAGTAGGAGCCGACGAGGAGGGCCAAACAGATTAAAAATGTAGTCATGACGGTCGAACGTTTTTGCTGCATGTGTGATTCTGTTCGTGCGGTTCGATGCAGCGGTGCAAAGATAAGGATTCGGGCGTCAGGCTGTTCTTTCGGAGGCCGTTTTTCGGCGTTACGCAGAGCGTGGCACGGAATTTGAATCCGATTTCGGGTGTATCAATTATCGGACATTCTATTTAATTAGCTATTGTTAGTAAAATCAGGCTTGGCGCTTCGCAGGGCTTCCGTATTTCGAATGGTCGGGGGCTCTGCGGGGCGCAGGCTATTTTTTGGAGGGTTGGGGGTAGGGGCTTAGGGTAGTTTCGGCCCCTTGCCCACCGCGACTCCCTTTCCCGTTTATTCCGAGAGGCAACGCAACTGAAGACCCAGGCCACGGAAGTACGCGTAGCCGGGATAGAGGTATGGTGGATCGAAAGCCAAAAATATACTGTGAATGCTATTGGTTGCAACAGACCAACTGTATCCGCTGCCGCCGACATTTACCACTCCTCCCAATCGTCCATAGTCTCCCGCGTCGCGGAAGCCCGGGGCGGTGCCGCTCGGCACTCGAACCGGGCCGTCTCTACCCTAATCGCCCTCGCACTCACCTTCCTATTTATTCCGAGAGGCAACGCAACGGAAAACCGTAGGCACGGCTGCTCGAGTAGCTGGGGCCGATCCATGTCACACCGAAACTCAAGTTCATGCCACCGGTACCGCTGACCGTAGAAGCCCAACTGTAACCATTGCCGCCGACACCGTTCAGCGCGCCATTGGCTCTTTCGCGGAAGCCCGGGGCGGACGTTGTGTGATCCGAATCTTCCGCCCCGAGCATAAAAAAACGGCCTGCCGCCGGAGCCGCAGACCGCATGAAAATGAATAGGGAGAGCCGGATCAGTACCGATAGAAGTCCGCTTTATACGGCCCGTCGACCGAAACTCCGATGTAGTCCGCCTGAGCCGGTGTCAGGCGTGTCAGATGAGCCCCGATCTGCTCTAAATGCAGCCGAGCCACCTCCTCGTCCAAGTGTTTCGGAAGCCGATAGACCCCCGTCTTGTAATCCCGCTGCCACAGGTCGAGCTGTGCCAATGTCTGGTTCGTGAACGAGTTGCTCATGACGAACGACGGATGGCCCGTCGCACAGCCTAAGTTCACCAGCCGTCCTTCGGCCAGAATGAAAATCGAGTGTCCGTCTTCCGCGAACGTATAGCGATCGACCTGCGGTTTGATCTCCGTGCGCGTCGCTCCCTCGAACGCGTTGAGGCGATCCATCTGAATCTCGTTGTCGAAATGGCCGATGTTGCAGACGATCGACTGATCCCGCATCCGCTGCATGTGTTCCAGCGTGATGATATCCCGGTTTCCCGTCGTGGTGACATAGATATTCCCCTCCGGCAAAGCATCCTCGACCGTCTTTACCTCGAAACCCTCCATCGCCGCCTGCAAAGCGCAGATCGGGTCGATCTCCGTCACAATGACCCTGGCGCCATAATGCCGCATGCTCGCCGCGCACCCCTTGCCCACATCCCCGTAACCGCAGACTACCACCACCTTGCCCGCGATCATCACGTCCGTCGCCCGCTTGATGCCGTCCGCCAGCGACTCCCGGCAGCCGTACAGGTTGTCGAACTTCGATTTCGTGACCGAATCATTGACATTAATGGCCGGAAAGAGCAGCTCTCCGCGCTCCATCATCCGGTAGAGCCGGTGCACCCCCGTGGTGGTCTCCTCCGAAACCCCTCGCAACTCTTCTACTGTTGCGTGCCACTTGCCCGGGTCGGTTTTCAAAGTCTCTTTCAACAGGTTCAGGATGACCTGTTCTTCGTGATTCGCCGCCGTCCGATCTAAAACCGAAGCGTCGTCCTCTGCTGCAAACCCTTTGTGGATCAACAGGGTGGCATCCCCGCCGTCGTCGACGATCAGGTGCGGCCCTTTTCCTCCCGGAAAGGTGAGCGCCTCGCGCGTGCACCACCAGTAATCCTCCAGCGTCTCTCCCTTCCAGGCGAAAACCGGCACCCCGGCTGCCGCAATGGCCGCCGCTGCGTGATCCTGTGTCGAAAAGATGTTGCAGGAGCACCACCGCACATCTGCCCCCAACTCCACTAAGGTTTCGATCAATACCGCCGTCTGGATCGTCATGTGCAGCGACCCCATGATCCTTGCCCCCTGTAAAGGCTTCGAGGGCCCGTATTTCTTGCGCAGAGCCATCAGGCCCGGCATCTCGTGTTCGGCGATTTCGATCTCTTTGCGTCCCCATTCGGCCAGAGACATGTTGGCCACTTTATAAGGTAAACTCATCCTGTGCTATGATATTGAGTGCATTTTCTTTGTCTTCTTCCATCGCCCGGCGCAACTCCTCCACCGAGGCGAATTTCCGTTCGGGCCGGAGGTAGCGTAAAAGGTCGAGCCGGAGCTCCCGTCCGTACAGATCGCCGGAAAAGTCGAACAGCCAGGCTTCGGCTTTGGTCTTCTCTTCCCGCGTCACGGTCGGGGCGGTTCCGATGTTGACCAATGCCCACCGCCGTTGGGTGCTGTTGTCGTCATCCCATGCCGCTCGGGCCAGCCAAACGCCGTTCTGCTCTTTGTCCCGACTCCGGTCGGTGGCGGCGAGTTCGATGTTGGCGGTCGGGAAACCGAGCGTCCGGCCCAGCCGGCGTCCGGTCGTCACGGTGCCTCGTATGGTGTGTCGCTTTTGCATCCGGTGGTCAAAGGTATGGAAAAAATCGCTATCTTGGCAGACTGAACCGAAACCTCGATTTTCCGTATGACCGATAAGAAAAAGGGCTCTCGAAAGATGTTTTTCAGCATGGGCGAAGTCTCCGAAATGTTCGACGTGAATCCCTCGTTGATTCGTTTCTGGGAGAAGCGGTTCGACGTGCTCAAACCGAAAAAGAATGCCAAGGGAAACCGGCTTTTTACGCCGGAGGATATCGAGAACCTGAAGCTGATCTACCATTTGGTGAAGGAGAAGGGGATGACACTGGCGGGGGCGGAAAAGTACATCAAGGACAACAAAAATTCGTTGAAACGGGATGTTCAGATTTTGGAACACCTGGGGCGGATTCGGGCGGCGTTGCTGGAGATCAAGACGGAACTGGGGGCGGAGAGTACGGATACGGAGATCGTGGTGCGGACGGAGGCGTTGGCCGAGGCGGTGAACGAGGCTCTTCCGGCGGAATCGGAAGTAGAAATGGCGGAGGAGACGGAGGAGGTGGTTGTGGCCGAGGCGGAGGTCTCGTCGAGCGAGGAGCGGGGGGCTCCAGAGGAGGGAGGGGCGGAAAAACCGCGATATATCGAACCGACACTGTTCGACTTTTAACTTTTGGGATTTTTTTGAGGGGCGGTTGCTCTTATCAACAGCTTTGAGGTGTGAGCGATTCGCGCGATTCCGCGAGGAATCGCCATCCTCGGCAAGATCGACGCATTAGCGGCGCGTGGGGGGCGCGCCGAGGACGAACTTCGCAGAATGGAGATGGGCGACAGGCCGCTCTCGACATTTTAGCCGGTAAATGGGATATTGTTTCGGTGGGGTCGGACGCCCGGGAGGTACAGCAACTCTCGACGCATCAGCGGCGTGTTGCGGGCCTCCCGAGGGGCAGGCGTCCGGCCCGCGCGGTTCTGCGAACCGCAGGATTCAGCTCAAAAGTAGGGTAGAGGCTGTCTAATATTAGGGTAGCTCCTGCCCCTTGCCCACCGCGTGCCCGCGGCGTTTATTCCGAGAGGCA
>NZ_JBQIQO010000053.1:0-7630 GCF_056799795.1 Rikenella sp. | reverse complement strand
GCTCTTGCGGCTCTTTGAGCCGCGCATTTCGCCGCCGCCCCGGCAGGCGGAGGGCTGCAACTCGTCGGAGCTCGTTGCTGCTCTCCGCTGGCGGCGAACTGCTGTAGGTCAAGAGCGAGTAGCGCGATTCGCAGAATCGCCGTCCTCGGCGAGGGCGTCGCTTTAGCGGCGCGTGGGGGCGCGCCGAGGACGAACTTCCGAGAATGGGGCGGTGAATGGGTGCGGTGCTTCCGCGACTCGCAGAGGCGCTAGCCTTGTCGCCCAAGCCGCGTAGCGGCTTCGGGGGATGGGCGACAGGCCGAATATGACATCCTTGGGGTGGTGAATGGGCTTTGTTCTTGCGACTCGTAGAGTCGCGCGGGCCGGACGCCTGCCCACTGGCGGGACGCAACACGCCGCTTACGCGTCGAGAGTTGCCGTTCCTCCCGGGCGTCCGACCCGTTTACAGTGCGTTCCCGCTTAACAGATAGGAATATGCTTTTGTGATTCGGGTCGGAGCCAGCGTGGCCGGAAACGAGCATCGCGAAGTTGCAGGCCTACGCGTGGGGTGGCTCCGGCCCGGGCGGTTCTTCGAACCGCAGGGGTGTAATTTAAATGCAGGGTTGGGTGGTCAGTTACTTAGGGTAGTTCCAGTCCCTTGCCCACCGTGGGCTCGCGGCCCGTTTATTCCGAGAGGCAACGCAACTGAAGACCGTGGCCATGGTAGTCCACATAGCTGGGGCCGAGGTGCTGCGTGCCGAAGTTCAAGAACACGCCGCTCGTCCCGCTAAAGGAGGAAGACCAATTGTACCCGTAGTTGCCGACGCCCACCGGTGCGCCCAATCGCCCATGATTGCCCGCGTCGCGGAAGCCCGGGGCGCGCCGCTCGGCGCTCGAACCTGCCCGCCTCGGCCTTCCTTTAGGGTAGACACAGCCAGTAGAAGACGCTGCTCGTTCCTGTTTATTCCGAGAGGCAACGCAGCTGAAAACCGTAGGTACGGTGATCCAGATAGCCGGGAACGACCCAGGGCACCCCAAAAACCAGGTTCACCCCATTCGTGCCCCCGACCGTCGAAGACCACCCGTAACCGAGGTTGCCGACATCGTGCAGTGCCCCCTCGTACCCTCCGCGATTGCCCGGGGCGGGGAGGTCAAACACCCCGATCAAAACCCCGCTCCGAGAGATCGATTAATCAATTAAACCGACTGTATTTATGCAACTTATACAACCTGAAGAGGTCGTCGGGCTGGCATTCGCCGCCGACGACCCCATCGACCCGGCCAATGTCCGCGAAATGAGGATCGAAGCCGCACAATTGCGCTACATCCGACCCGCCTTCGGAGACGCCATGTACGAAAGTATGCGCCAGGAACGCTATCCGGAATTCGTCTACACCTTCGTCAAACCCGCTCTGGCCCACTTCGTCCGCTACGAACTGATCGTCGAACTGGCGGTTCGGTCGGCCGACCGGGGAGTGGTGCGTCCTTCGGCCGAGGAGACCACCCGAACCTCGTCGGCCACCCGAAACGATACCGGAAGCCGGAAAGAGGATTCGACCTCGGAACACGTGCGGGCCTCGGAAGAGATGCGGGAAACGACCGACTCCGAGACGCGAAAAGTACAGGATAAAAAGAACGACACGACGACGACGGATACCGTCTTGGCCCGCGAAGACACGGAACGGAAGACGTCCGACGTGTCGGACACCGAGCAGACGACGACCCAGAACAGCGTGACGAAACAGGGCGAGACTTCGGCGACGGAGGAGATGGCGGTGACCGAGGAGGCGGGGTCGAAGAAGCTCACCGCGACGCGGACGGGGACGGACGCCACGACGGCGGGTCGCGAGGAGTCGACCCAAACGCAGCGGACGGCGATTGCGAACGATACGCAGGATACGACTCGAACGGGTTCCGGTTCGGTTTCGACCTCGGCCGAGCAGACGGATATGGAGACTCGGAACGGGTCGGTGGCGACGACTTCGCGCAGCGAAAACGAGGGGTCGGGAACGACGACCCGGTCGGGCTTCCGGGCGGCGACGGCCGAGGAGTGGCAGTTGCTGTCGCGCCAGGCGCTGCGGGACGCGCGCACGTTTTTGCGCTATGCGGTGGAGTACGTGGAGGAGCATCCGGCCGAGTTTCCGAACTATGCGCCGAAGTCGGGACTGGGTTCGGTGGGGGTTCGTCGCTGCATCGGAGGCGTCATTCTCTGACGGGGCGGGGGTTCGTGTGCTGTGTTCTCCGGCCCCGGGCTTCCGCGACGCGGGTTTTAACAGTCAATTTGGCGCGCTGCTCAACGTCGGCTACACCGGGTGTAATTGGTCTTCCTCCTTTAGCGGGACTGACGGCGTGTTCTTGAATTTTTACATTTCATACCTCCAGCCCGGCCACATAAGCGGTCGTGCGATCGGTTTTCCGTTGCGTTGCCTCTCGGAATAAACGGGGTGTGTCTGTGTAAACTTGGGCTAGAGGCTGCCATTTGCCCACCGCGGTTTGGTTTGAGGAGACTGGCCTCGGGCCGGCCGGGCCCCACGTCCCGTGGACGGGAACTGCTTCGCATTTCTGCGGCTGTGTCAGTAAAACTGGGGAAAAGCGGCCGGTTGCTTGGGGGGTAGACACGGCCATTAAAAGACGCTTAGCGTCCGTTTATTCCGAGAGGCAACGCAACTGAAGACCGAAAGCACGATTCGCCGTACCGCTCGTTCCCAGCCCCTGCATGTCGAACCATAAGAAACGACCCGTGGAACCGCTCACCCCAGATGACCAACAGCAACTGTTTCGACCCACATTGTCCTGCGTACCCGTCAGGTTGTGGCGGTAGCCCGGGGCGGTGCCGATCGACATTCCCAAACCGGGCAGCCTCTACCCCAACCCCTGAAATCGACCCTCGCCCTGAAATTGCCCCCGCCGCGTGAACGCAATACCGACCCTTTGACCTATCTTTGCGGTATGAAAATTCTCGTACAGTCCTTTTGGCTGCTCTTTTTCTACCTCCTCGGACTCGGCGTCAGCATCCTCGTCGGAGGAGTCATCCCCGGGAGCGTGCTCGGCATGCTCCTCCTGTTCATCGCCCTGGCCCTCGGGTGGGTCGAGCCCGGACGCGTCGACCGCCTCTCCGAACTCCTCCTCGATAACATGGTGCTCTTCTTTCTGCCCGCCGCCGTCGGACTTATCGCCTCCGTCGGGCTGATTCTCAATAACCTGACCGCCATTCTCGTCGCCGCAGCCGTGAGCACCGTCCTCATCGTCGCCGCCGTCGGAATCACCCAGCAGCGGCTCGAAGTGCGGAAACGAAAACGAAAAATCCGGCGCAGCGGTCATGACATTCGATAACACCTGGACGGCGCTCGGCCTGCTGGCCGGCTCCGAAATCTTCCTCCTCACCTTTACCATCGGGATCTACGTCGCCGCCCTGTGGCTCTTCCGGCGCACCCGGATCGGACTCCTCCATCCGCTCATCACCTCGGCGGCCGTGATCATCGTCTTTCTGCTCGCCACCGGCATCTCCTACGAACAGTACCACCGGGCTACCGCGCTGATCGACTTCCTGTTGGGGCCTTCGGTCGTGGCGCTCGGGTATGCCCTCTACCGACAGATGGAACACCTCCGGGCCCATGCCGTCTTGATCCTCACGTCGGTCGTCGTGGGCAGCGTCGTGGGGATCGTGAGCGTCATTCTGATCATCCGGCTGTTCGGCGCCGGGGCTGCCATCGAAGCGTCGCTGGTGCCCAAGTCGGTCACCACGCCCATCGCCATGTCGATCTCGGAACGGGCCGGCGGAATCGGTTCGCTGACGGCCGTGGTGGTGATTCTGACGGGGATTTTCGGCAGCATCGTCGGGCCGTTCGTGCTCCGGAAACTGCGCATCAGCAGCCGGATCGCAAAGGGGCTGGCCCTGGGGTCGGCGGCACACGGGGTCGGCACGGCGCGGGCCATGGAGATGGGGGCGATCGAGGGAGCGGTGAGCGGGCTCGCCATCGGGTTGATGGGGCTCGTGACGGCGCTGTTGGTGCCGGTGATCGAGCGGTTTTTGTAAGTGATTGGTAAATAAAAGCATAGGATTATGTCGGAAGGGGTTCGGATAGACAAGTGGTTGTGGGCGGTTCGGCTTTTCAAGACGCGCGGCGATGCGGCGGAGGCGTGTCGGTCGAACCGGGTGACGGTGAACGGCGCGACGGTGAAGCCGTCGCGGGAGGTGCGTGCGGGCGAGGTGGTCGCGGTGCGGAAGATGCCGGTGGTGTACAGTTTCCGGATTCTGGAGCTGGTGGCGAACCGCCAGCCTGCGCGCAACGTGCCTCGCTACATCGAGGACGTGACGCCGCAGTCGGAGCTGGACAAATTGGAGATGGCCCGGGCCGGCGCCTTTGCGGTTCGCGACCGCGGGATGGGACGTCCGACGAAGAAGGAGCGGCGCGACATCGAGGAGCTCCTTGCGGACTTCGGCGAAGTTTTCGATGACGAGGAGTAGCGTGCTCTTGGGTTGCTCCGTTGCGGTTCGACGGGGCTGAGGCTGGTGGGATTTGGGCCGAGGCTGCCATAGCGAAACGCAGTTTCGCCCGTCCCCGCACCCGTTGGGTGTTTTGTTAGGGTTGTCTTTGCCTTACTAAGTGTGGCCCGCTTGGCCGACGCGTTCGCGTCATGGCGCGCGGCCGTTATTACTTTTCAGTTGCTCGCGCGCCCCGCCTAAAGAAGCGATTCAACTATTTCGGCGATAGCCGAATATAGATGAATCGCGCAGGCGCGCGGACAAAGAACGGGGGTAGAGGCTGCCAGTGGAAATGCGCGAGCATTTCCCGTCCACGGGACGTGTGGCCCGCGCGGCCCGATCGCAGTACCCTCCTGTAAGACAGACGCGCGCCCCGCCTAAAGGAGCGATTCAGCTATTTCGGCGGTCGCCGAATATAGATGAATCGCGCAGGCACGCGAACAAAAAACGGAGCAAGGAATTGGGCCGAGGTTGGTAGTGGAAATGCGCAAGCATTTCCCGTCCCGCCGGGGTCACCCGGACGCCGCCCGCGCAGGGCAGTTTCAGGCGGGTCAAAGCTCGACCGCGCGCGATTGCTGGAGAAGGAAATCGTTAGAACAATGGTGAATTGTTCTAACAAGATTTCCGCCAGCGCGCGAACAAAGAACTGCGCGTGAAATCCGTCGCCCGCCCGCGTAAAGAGGGATTTCGCTCGTTTTGCGGTGAGCAAAATCGAGATGAAATCCCAGCGGGCGACGGCAAATGCGGCGGAGCGAAAGCGGAGCCGCAGTGAGGCGGACACAGGGCGGAGCTTTGGGCTGGTTCTTGCGACCCTTTGGGTCGCCGGCCTTGTCGCCCAGCGGCGAAGCCGCTCGGGGGGATGGGCGACAGGCCGAATGCCAGAGATTTGGGTTGTGAATAGGGCCGTGCTTTTGGCTGTGCTTCTGCGACCCAACGGGTCGCGCGGGCCGAAGCCTCCCGCCGCGGAGGGACGCACAGCGTCTTTTGCTGCCAGTCTCTACCCCAAACCCCGCAGGCTTCGACCCGCTCAGGCGATAAGGCTGAACTTGTTGGCTGTGCTCTTGCGGCTCTTTGAGCCGCGCAGTTCGCCGCCACCCCTTGCGGCGGACTGCAACTCGACGGAGCTCGTTGCACTCACCGCTGGCGGCAAACTGCTTTAACAAGGCGCGCCGAGGACGACCCGGCAGCCTGAGGCGGTGAATGAGTTGTTGCTCTTGCGACTCGCAGAGTCGCGCGGGCCGGACGCCTCCCCACGGGAGGCCCGCAACACGCCGCTCCGCGTCGAAAATTGCGATACCTCCCGGGCGTCCGGCTGCCAAAGTCAAATTAAAAAAGGTAGGGTGGCCCGTTTTGGGGTAGAGGCTGGCATTAAAAGACGCTTAGCGTCCGTTTATTCCGAGAGGCAACGCAACGGAAGACCGCTGGCCCGCCCCGCCGCAGCGCTGGAACTGCATATCGTCGTGTGGAAACGCAAATATATGCCCCGATAATGGTCGCCCGAATCGTGGAAAGTAGACGACCAGCCATACCCGTAATCACCGACGTACCACAATACGCCTTCGCCGGCACCGCGGCAGCCCGGGGCGGCGGCCGAGAGTTTCGAAAACGACACATCTAACATAGATATTATGCTGATAGCCAAAAAGAAACGCAGAGAAAACATTGCCGAATACATTCTGTATCTTTGGCAGTTAGAGGATATGCTGCGTGCGCTGGAGCTTTCGCCCGATCGGATCCGCGAGACGCTCGTCGAGCCGCAAACCGACCTCGACGACCAGCAGAAAGAGGCCTTGTGGCTGTGGTACACCGACCTGGTGAACCTCCTGCGAACCGAGGGCAAAGAGCGTAGCGGCCACCTGGAACACACCCTCCATCTGGTGGCCGATCTGGACGACCTGCACCGCCACCTGCTCGCCTCGCCCGTGGGGCGGGAACAGGGCTACGACCGCGTTTTCGCCCCTCTGGCCGCCGAACTGCCCCGGCTCAAGGCCGCCATCGCAGGGGAAGAGGGCGATCCGACCGCCATCAGCGACATGGAAGCCTGTTTCCGGGCGCTGTACCTTGCGATGCTCTATCGGCTTCGGCGACCGGCGTCCTCGGCGGACGACACCTCGTCGCAAGAGACCTCCGAAGAACGATACGTCCGGGATGTGTTGGAAGTGATTTCGCCCGTCGTGGCTCGGCTGGCCGCGATCCACGGCGCAGCGGAACGGGGTGAGTTGGATTTGTATAAAGATATGGATTGATATCGGCGGATTTCGGAAAATCAGACCGTCGGAGTACGATGAATCGTTCGATTTTTCGTGTTTTTACAGACGGTCGGCGAAGGAGCCGGAGTGTCTGTCGGTTTTGCTCCCAGAGGGCGAAGCTGCGGACAGCGCGTGTAGGATAAATTCAGCAGCCCACTGATTTTTAGTTATTTCTGTTTTTGTTCCGTGTCCGTTCCGCAGGCGGATCGGGTGCGGGAGAAGCAATCCAGCGGCTGCGATCGCTTTTTCGTCCGCGTCGCGGAGTCCCGCCCCGGGCTTCCGCGACGCAGGCAATAACGGGCGATTGGGCGCTCTGACGAACGTCGGCAACAACGGGTACAGTTGGTCTTCCTCCTTTAGCGGGACTAGCGGCGTGTTCTTGAACTTCAACACGCAGAACCTCAATCCCAGCAACGTGAACAACCGTGGCCACGGTCTTCAGTTGCGTTGCCTCTCAGTATTTATCCCCTTCGCCGTCCGTTTTTATGTGATTTTTAGTTTGATCGAGAATAATTTTCTCGATTTTTTATTTTGTAGACTTTTGGCGCGGACAAAGGATTGGGCCGAGGCGGCCTTGGGGTAGAGGCTGCCAATAAAACACCTGAAGGGTGCGCCCGCCCGGCGTAAGGGCAGTACCCTCCCGTAGGATAGGCGCGCGAAACAGAGAATAGGGTAGAGGCGGCCAGTTGAAATGCGCAAGCATTTCCCGTCCACGGGACGTGGGGCCCGCGCGGCCCGAGCGCAGTACCCTCCTGTAGGACGGCCGCGCGCCACGCCTTAGGAGGGAAATCGTCAAAATGCGCTGGCGCGTTTTGACAAGATTTCCCAAGGCGCGCGAACAAATCGACTCTGCCGAAAACTTCGTCGCCCGCCTAAAGAGGGATTTCGCTCATTTTGCATCAGCAAAATCGAGATG
>NZ_JBQIQO010000052.1:0-8977 GCF_056799795.1 Rikenella sp. | reverse complement strand
AATTTGAGGCTAAGGCTACCTGGTTCGCGTGCTGCTCGTTCCTGTCTATTCCGAGAGGCAACGCAACTGACGACCAGCGGCACGGTTGAACGAGTAGCTGGTCGTGAGGCTCTGCGAATAGAAAATCAAATTCAGACTGTAGAGATCCCGCTTGCGGCGGAAGACCAGCTGAATCCGTGGTGACCGCTGCTACCCGCTTCGCCCAAGGTATAGCCGCGGTAGCCCGGGCGGTGCTCGCGAACGGTAAAAAATATGTATCTTTGAGTTCCTAAAAAACCGAAGTCAATCATGTTTAGAACAGCCACCTGCGGCGAGCTTCGGCTCACCGATGCGAATAAGACCGTCACCCTTGCCGGATGGGTACAGAAGGTGCGCAACTTAGGCTCGATGGTCTTTATCGACCTGCGCGACCGATACGGCATTACCCAGATCACCGTGGACGAACACGCTGCCGACGCCGTCCGGGAAACGGCCGGACGACTCGGCCGCGAATATGTGATCCAGGTGACCGGAACCGTCACGGAACGGTCGGCTAAAAACAGCAAAATACCGACCGGCGAGATCGAAATCGTCGCTGCCGACATGCAAATTTTGAATACCAGCGAAGTCCCGCCGTTTACCATCGAAGAGCAGTCCGACGGGGGTGATGATTTGCGGATGAGATATCGCTACCTCGACCTGCGGCGGGCGCCGTTGCAACGCGCTATGATGTTGCGTCACAGGCTGGCGCAGGAGGTACGCAACTACCTCGATGCGCAGGGGTTCATGGAGATCGAGACGCCGTATCTGATCAAATCGACGCCCGAAGGGGCGCGGGATTTCGTGGTGCCGAGCCGGATGAATCCGGGCGAATTTTATGCCTTGCCCCAGTCGCCGCAGACTTTCAAACAACTCCTGATGGTGAGCGGCTATGACCGCTATTTCCAGATCGTGCGCTGTTTCCGGGACGAGGACTTGCGGGCAGACCGGCAGCCGGAATTTACCCAGGTGGACTGCGAAATGGCGTTCGTGGAGCGCGAGGACGTGCTCACGGTGTTCGAAGGGATGATGCGGACGATGTTCGACAAGACGCTGGGGGTGAAGTTTGCGGAGGCGCGGTTCCCGCGCATGACGTGGCACGAGGCGATGGAAAAATATGGGTCGGACAAGCCGGATATCCGGTTTGGGATGACGTTCAATGACTTGACGGGCTTGGTGAAGGGGCACGACTTTGCGGTGTTCGACGGGGCGGAATATGTCGGAGCGATTTGTGCGCCGGGGTGTGCCTCCTATACGCGGAAGCAGTTGGACGGTTTGACAGAGTTCGTCAAACGTCCGCAGGTGGGGGCGAAGGGGCTGGTGTATGTGCGGCGCGAGGCGGACGGTTCGTATAAGTCGAGCGTGGACAAGTTCTACTCGCAGGAGGAGTTGGCGAAATGGGGCTCGGCTTGTGGCATGCAGGCGGGGGATTTGCTGCTCATACTGGCGGGTGCCAAAAAACAGACGTTGGCGGCGCTGTGCGCGTTGCGGTTGGAGATGGGGGATCGGCTGGGGCTCAGGCCGCACGATACGTTCGCGCCGTTGTGGGTGGTCGATTTTCCGCTCTTGGAATGGGATGACGAGACGCAGCGCTATTATGCAATGCACCACCCGTTTACGTCGCCCAAAGCGGAGGATATGGACAAATTCTTCTCGACGGATATCGAGGTGCTGGGGGATGTGCGGGCGGAGGCGTATGACTTTGTGGTGAACGGGGTCGAGGTCGGCGGGGGGTCGATCCGGATCCACGACGGGCGGGTGCAGAGCCGGATGTTCGAGGTGTTGGGCTTTACGTCGGAGGAGGCGCAGGCGCAGTTCGGATTCCTTCTGGGGGCTTTCAAGTATGGGGCGCCGCCGCACGGGGGGATTGCGTTCGGTTTCGACCGGATGTGTTCGTTGTTCGGCGGGTCGGATTCGATTCGCGATTTCATCGCGTTCCCGAAGAACAACAGCGGACGCGATATGATGATCGACGCACCGTCGGCTCTGGCGCAGGCGCAGCTGGACGAACTGGGGATCGGGATTGTCGAGGCGGCTGAGTGATTTGGGCTAAGCCTGTTGCGTGTGTTTGGGGGCGAGGTTGCCAGTTGAAATGCGTGAGCATTTCCCGTCCACGGGACGTGGGGCCTGCCCGGCCCGAGGGCAGTTTTAGGCGGGACAAAGCTCGACCGCACGCCACGCCTTAGTAGGGGAATCGTCAAAATGCGCTTGCGCGTTTTGACAAGATTTCCCCAAGGCGCGCGGACAATGAGTAGGGTCGAGGCAGCTGGAGGATGCGTTAGCGTCTGTTTAAAGTTTTTTGGTTCTTTTTGTTCACAAAAAGAACAGTACCCTCAAACCATCGTGCGCCCCGCCTAAAGAAGCGATTCAGCTATTTCGGCTCACCGCCGAAATAGCTGAATCGCGCAAGGCGCGCGAAAAAAACGTCGCCCGCCCGCATAATGGGCATATTCTGCCGGTTGGCATTCGGCCAATCCGGCAAGAATTGCCGCGGGCGACGGCAAGCGTGGCGGAGCGGTAGCGGAGCCGCAGTGAGGCTGACACGGGGCGGAGAGCTGGGGCGAGCTTTGGGCTATGTTTGTTCTTCGGGCGCGAAAACTGCAGTCGGTTTTCGCGCCGCGCTGGGCTGAGCAGGGGCTTGGCTTTGGGCTGTGAGTTAGGCTGAACTATTGGCCGTGCTTCTGCGACCCAACGGGTCGCGCGGGCCAAAGCCTCCCGCAGCGGAGGCCCGCAACTGACGTTGCAGTGGGCCCCGCAGGCTTCGACCCGCTTAACTCAAGTGCGAATAGGCGTTGCTTTTGTGCCTCCGCTGGCGGCGAACAGCATCAACAAGGCGCGCCGCGGACGAATGCCACAGAATGTAGTGATAAACGGGTAGTGATTTGGGCTGAACATTTGTGGCTCGCAGAGCCACGCGGGCCGGATGCCTGCCCACGGCGGCTCGTAACACGCCGCTTGCGCGTCGAGAGTTGCCGTACCTCCCGGGCGTCCGGCCGCAAATCAAATTAAAGTAGAGGGTAGAGGCTGCCATTAAAAGACGCCTCTCGTCCCCGTTTATTCCGAGAGGCAACGCAACTGAAAACCGTGGGCACGGTTTCCGATACTCGTCGAGCCAAGACCTACGGGATTAAAATTCAAATATATGCAGCGGATTTCATGAGGAGTGGCAGAATGACTGATGCCGCTATGTCCGACATACACATGCAGGCCTGTGAAGTCGCGCAGGTAGCCCGGGGCGGGCCCGCAGGGCGTTTTACTGACAGCCCCTACCCTAATTAGGCAGCCTACACCCCCGTCAGACCGCTTCTACCCAAAAACAATCGGACGTTCCGAGACCTACCGCCCGCATGCAAGACCATAGATGCCGAATCCGATGATGAAAAATACCGACGAGTTATTGCAACGCATCGAAACGGAGCTCGAAAAGCTCCCCCTCGAACAGATCGAACCGCAGGGACTGTACGCTCCCGTCCGCTACATCCTCGAAGACGGCGGAAAGCGGATCCGACCGTTGCTGTGCCTGCTGAGCGCCGATCTCTGCGGCGGAAAGGTAAGCGAAGCGTTGCCGGCAGCCATTGCCGTCGAAGTCTTCCATAACTTCACCCTGCTCCACGACGACATTATGGATCGCGCCCCCATGCGGCGCGGGAGGCCGACCGTTCACCTGAAGTGGAGCGAAAACAGCGCCATCCTCTCCGGCGACGCCATGCTGATTTTCGCCTACCAGATCCTTTCATCGGGGAATTACGCCGAACTGCTGCCCGAATTGCTCGCCGTGTTCAACCGGGCGGCCATGGAGGTCTGTCAGGGGCAGCAGTACGACATGGAGTTCGAACGAACCGACCGCGAAGTGAGCGAAGCGGAGTATCTCGAAATGATCCGCCTCAAGACCTCCGTACTGCTGGCCGCGGCGCTGGAGATGGGGGCGATCGTGGGGGGCGCTTCTCCGGCCGAGCGACGTGCTTTGTACGACTTCGGCGTGAACCTCGGGCTGGCGTTCCAGATTCAGGACGACCTGCTCGATACCTACGGCGATGCCGAAACCTTCGGGAAGGCGATCGGAGGAGATATTGCGGTCGGGAAAAAGACCTTTCTGCATATCGCCGCCATGGCGGCCGCTTCGGCGGAGCAACGGGCTGCGATATGGGCTCCGGGGGATATGGACGAGAAATTGTTGCGGGTGCGGGGGATTTATGATGCGCTGGGGGTGCGCAGCACGGCGGAAGCGGCTATCGAACGTTACTTTACGCGCGCGCTGGCGTCGCTGCGCAGGGCGCACGAGGATGCGAGCCGGCTGGCTGTGCTCGAAAAATATGCTTATTCACTGCTGAAAAGAACGAAATAACTATGTATAAAGAACTGTTCCACGAACCCCAGAACGCTTCGGAAAAGGTATATCGCCCGGGCGAGTTGTTTCCCGATCTGCGGGTCGGGATGCGGCGCGTTCATTTGACGAACGGCGAATCTGTGGATTTGTACGACACGACGGGGGTGTATACGGAGGCGGGATATGAGGCGGACACGGAACGAGGGATTCCCCGCTTGCGGGAGCAATGGATGGCGGAGCGGGCGGCGGCATTGCCGGAGGGGGAGTTTCATACCCAGCGGTGGTATGCGCGACAGGGGGTGGTGACCCGCGAGATGGAGTATGCGGCGATTCGCGAGAATGCGGGGTTGCGGCCGGGAGACGAGGGCTATATCACGCCGGAACAGGTGAGGCGGTCGGTGGCGGAGGGACGGGCGATTCTTCCGGCCAATCGACGTCATCCGGAGTCGGAGCCGATGGTGATCGGTAGCGAATATCGGGTGAAGATCAATGCCAATATCGGCAATTCGGCGCTCGGTTCTTCCATTGCGGAGGAGGTCGAGAAGGCGCTGTGGGCCATTAAGTGGGGGGCGGACACGGTGATGGATCTCTCTACGGGGGCTCAGATTCACCAGACGCGGGAGGCGATCCTGCGCAATGTGCCGGTGCCGATCGGCACGGTGCCGCTCTATCAGGCCTTGGAAAAGGTCGGCGGGGTGGTCGAGGATTTGACGTGGGAGGCTTATCGGGATACGCTGATCGAACAGTGCGAGCAGGGGGTGGACTACTTCACGATTCATGCGGGGCTGTTGCGGGCATACGTGCCGATGGCGCAACGACGGGTGACGGGTATTGTCTCGCGCGGGGGGTCGATTATGGCGAAGTGGATGGCGCATCATGGGTGGGAGAGCTTTCTGTACGAGCATTTCGACGAGATTTGCGAGATTATGGCGCGCTACGACGTGGCTTTGTCGTTGGGCGACGGCCTGAGGCCGGGGTCGATTGCGGATGCGAACGACGAGGCGCAGTTCGGGGAACTCAAAACGCTGGGCGAGTTGTGTCGCCGGGCGTGGGAGCAGGATGTACAGGTGATTATCGAGGGGCCGGGGCATGTGCCGATGAACCGGATCCGCGAAAATATGGATCGGCAACTCGAATGGTGTCACGGGGCGCCGTTTTACACGCTCGGGCCGTTGGTCTCGGACATCGGGGCGGGGTACGATCACATCACGTCGGCGATCGGCGGGGCGATGATCGGGTGGTTCGGGACGGCGATGCTGTGTTATGTGACGACCAAAGAACACCTGGCTTTGCCGAACCGCGACGATGTGCGCGAGGGAGTGGTGACTTACAAACTGGCGGCGCATGCGGCGGATATCGCTAAGGGACATCCGGCGGCTTTGGCTCGCGACTTGGCGATGAGTCGGGCACGGTATGATTTCCGGTGGCTCGACCAGTTCAACCTGTCGCTGGATCCGGAGCGGGCGCGACGTATGCACCGGGAGATGGTGAAGGAGAATGCGGATTTTTGCGCCATGTGCGGGCCTCATTTTTGTGCGATGCGCATCACGAAGTCGATCAAGTAGGGGTTGATTTTTGGGAGTATCTTATGGGTGTGGGGTAGAGGTTGCCATAGCGAAACGTAGTTTCGCCCGTCCACGGGACGTGGGGCCCGCGCGCGAACAAAGAATTGGGCCGCCGGTAGCTTTAGGATGCGTCAGCATCCGTCTAAAGTTTGGCTTCGCCTTCCTCCTCGCCGCTCGGCAATTTGCAAACTACGTTTGCATTGCGCTCGCTGGCAGCGTCGGTTTTCTGGTTCTCTTTATTCACAAAGAGAACAGTTTCATCCGGGGCAGTGCCCAGATCGCGCGCCGACGCCTTAGTAGGGAAATCGTCAAAATGCACTTGTGCGTTTTGACAAGATTTCCCCAAGGCGCGCGAAAAATTCGACCCTGCACGAAAAATCCGTCGCCCGCCCGCGTAAAGAGGGATTTCACTCGTTTTGCGGTGAGCAAAATCGAGATGAAATCCCAGCGGGCGACGGCAACGCGGCGGAGCGCAAGCGGAGCCGCAGTGAGGCTGACACAGGGCGGAGAACTAGGACGAGCCTTGGGCTGTGCTTGTTCTTCAGGCGGCAAAACCGATGCGGTTTTCCCGCTGCGCTGGGCCGAGCTCTTGCGGCTCTTTGAGCCGCGCAGTTCGCCGCCACCCCATGCGGCGGGCTGCAACTCGTCGGAGCTCGTTGCACTCACCGCTGGCGGCGAACAGCTTAAAAGAAACGAATGGGTTGTGCTCTTGCGACCCTTTAGGGTCGCGCGGGCCGCAGCCTCCGGTCGCGGAGGCCCGCAACTAACGTTGCTTTTGGGCCCCGCAGGCTTCAACTCTCCTAAACTGAGAGCGAGTAGCGCGATTCCGTTCGGAATCGCCGTCCTCGGCGAGAGCGACGCATCAGCGGCGCGGGGGGGCGCGCCGAGGACGAATTCCACAGCATTGGGTGATGGATGGGTGCTGTGCTCTTGCGGTTCGTAGGGCCGCAACACGCCGCTTGCGCGTCGAGAGTTGCTGTTCCTCCCGGGCGTCCGGCTGCAAAGTCGAATTAATGATAGAGGCTGTTAGATTATTCAGGGTAGACCCGGCCATCTTTCGCGTGCCTCTCGTCCTCGTTTATTCCGAGAGGCAACGTAACAGACGACCGTAAACACGGTGGCACAAATGGTTCGTGTTGAGATGCTGCGTGCCCAAATCCAAGCCCATGCCATCGCCCGCCATCGGTGTACGTGACCAACTGTAACCGCCATCACCGACACCTCCCGGCAAACCCGACCTGTGGTAGCGGAAGCCCGGGGCGGGGCTGCCCCGTATGCGGAAACCGATGACCCTGCCCGCTCCGCTCCGAAATCTCGGACAAACGGAGGCAGAAGTAAACATTCTGCTATCTTTGTCGAAACCCAATCCCCTCTTCTTGAACTATGGCCAAATTAAAAAAGAGCTATTTCTGTACCGCCTGCGGCAACGAATCTCCGAAATGGGTCGGGAAATGCCCGGCCTGCGGACAGTGGAACACCTATACCGAAGAGATTATCGCCGCCAAAAGTACGCCGCTCACGACCAATAATTTTTTCAGCCTCTCTGCCGGTTCCGGCGAACGAAATCGCCCGATACCCGTTCATCAGGTGCAACGGGCCGCTTTCGAACGGATCGACCTGCTCAATCAGGAGGTCAATCGGGTGCTCGGCGGCGGACTGGTGCCCGGTTCGCTGGTGTTGCTGGGCGGCGAACCCGGGATCGGGAAATCGACCCTGGCCCTCCAGATCGCGGTGAGGATGGCCAATTCTCCAATCCTGTACGTCTCGGGCGAAGAGAGTCCCGAACAGATCAAAATGCGCGCCGACCGGATCGGCGTACTCAACGAAGAGTGCATGATCCTGAGCGAAACGTCGCTCGAAAATATCATCACCCAGCTGACTGAGAACACGCCGGAATTGGTCGTGATCGACTCGATCCAAACCTTGTACTCCGAACGGATCGAATCCTCGCCCGGAAGTGTCAGCCAGGTGCGCGAGTGTGCCGCCATGCTGCTCAAGTATGCCAAGGAGACCAAAGTCCCTGTTCTGATCATCGGCCATATCACCAAGGAGGGGGCGATTGCGGGGCCGAAAATTTTGGAACACATCGTGGACGTCGTTTTTCAGTTCGAAGGCGACAGCAATAATGCTTACCGGATTCTGCGGAGTATCAAGAATCGTTTCGGCGCGACCAACGAGATCGGTGTTTTCGAGATGCGGAACGAGGGGTTGCGCGAGGTGGACAATCCGTCGGAAATTTTGGTCTCGCACTACGACGAACCGTTGAGCGGCATCGCCATCGGGGCGACGATCGAGGGGGTGCGGCCGTTCCTGATCGAGACGCAGGCGTTGGTCAGTTCGTCGGCTTACGGGACGCCGCAGCGGTCGGCCACGGGAGTGGATTATAAACGGCTCAATATGTTGCTGGCGGTGCTCGAAAAACGGGTGGGGTTCAAGCTCGGGACGAAGGATGTCTTTCTGAATCTGGCCGGAGGTTTTCGAGTGGCAGACACGGGGCTCGACTTGGCGATCATCGCGGCAATTATTTCGTCGGGGCTGGATATTGCGCTGGATACGGATATCTGTTTTGCGGGCGAGGTGGGGTTGTCGGGCGAGGTGCGGCCTGCTTCGCGGACGGAACAGCGGGTGACGGAGGCGGCGCGGCTGGGATTCCGCACCATCGTCGTTTCGGGGTATGCGCGCAAGGCGCTGAGCCATGTGCCGAAAGGGATTGAAATCGTTTATGTGAGCCGGGTGGACGAGCTGGCCCGCCGGGTTTTCGGAAATCGGTAATCCGGTTGTCTGTTTTGTGTGGATCGTGTTTGTGGCGACGGTGCAAATGAACGCTCTCGCGACAGCTGGAGATAGGAAATCATTCAAACGCGTGTTTCGCGTTTGAATAAGATTTCCGCCAGCGCGCGGACAAAGAACGGGGGTAGAGGCTGCCCCTTCCGAGTGCCGGGAGGCACCGCCCGCCCGGCGTAAGGGCAGTACCCTCCTGTCGGACAGACGCGCGCCACGCCTAAAGAAGCGATTCAACTATTTCGGCGGTAGCCGAATATAGCTGAATCGCGCAAGGCGCGCGGAC
>NZ_JBQIQO010000051.1:0-9578 GCF_056799795.1 Rikenella sp. | reverse complement strand
AATTTGAGGCTAAGGCTACCTGGTTCGCGTGCTGCTCGTTCCTGTCTATTCCGAGAGGCAACGCAACTGACGACCAGCGGCACGGTTGAACGAGTAGCTGGGAGTGAAGCTTGTCACGTAGAAACTCATGGTCATGCCTAAGATACCGCTGACCGACGACGAATAACTGAATCCGTCGTTGCCGACGCCGCCCGGTACGCCCGAAATGGACCAGCGGTTGCCCGGGGCGGTGCCGCTTGTCCCGTTTATTCTGAGAGGCAACGCAACTGAAGACCGAAGCCGCGACTGTCCAGCGTAGTCGGATTGAGCCTTTGTACTCCGAAATTCAGGGTTATGCAACAGGCATACTCTTCACGGGGAGAGGTAGCGGGGGAAAAACCGAAACCTCCGTCGCCGACATTCCAAGCTTTACCGTCTCCGTAACCGCGGTAGCCCGGGGCGGTGCCGCTCGGCACTCGAACCGGCTTTTCTCTACCCAATGGCCGTCTCTATCCTAAGTGCCTCTACCCCAAACAATCGGCCTGCCTCGACTTCAAGTTAGGGTAGAGGCTGCCATTAAAAGACGCTGTGCGTCCCCCGTCTATTCCTCCGAGAGGCAACGCAACTGAAAACCGCAGGCGCGGGCATTCGCGTTCCCCGGATGTAGGTGCGATACGTCGAAATCCAAGGCTATTCCGTTGCGCTTGTCGGTGGAGGCTGAATAACTGTAGCCGAGCATACAGATGCCCCATAAGGTTCCCGTCGTATGTCCGCGCCAGCCCGGGGCGGGAGAGCCGGACGGAGGCGTGAAATTCCGTCTAAAAATTCATATATTTGCAACAACTTACTCCAAAATCGGGGTGGGGAGAAGGGCGCTCGCAGAGAGAAAGAAAGGTGGGGCGGCGAACGCGAATAACTGTAAAATATTTATATTCTGACGACTATGATGTTCTTGCAGGCTGCCCAGGCGGCGGCGAAACCCGAAACGATCGGACTGGGATCGCTGATCCTCGCCGGCGGATGGTTGATGATTCCGTTGGCGCTTTTGTCGGCGATATCCATCTTTATCTTCTTCGAACGATTCTGGATGGTGAGGCAGGCTTCCGACAAGATGGATGCCGGGTTTATGACCAAAATCAGGGACTTGATCTACGAACGGAAGATCGAGCAGGCGATTCAGTACTGCCGCACGAGGAGGAGTCCGGTCGCCAGGATGATCGAAAAGGGGATCATGAATCTCGGGAGGCCGAAGGCGGATATTCAGGCGGCGATCGAAAATGTGGCCAATCTGGAGGTCTCGAGGCTGGAGAGCGGTTTGCCGTTCCTCGCGACGACGGCCGGAGGGGCGCCGATGATCGGCTTCCTCGGAACGGTGCTCGGGATGGTGCAGGCGTTTATGGACATGGCGGCGGCGGGAGGGTCGGTCGATCTCTCGATCTTGGCCAGCGGGATGTACACGGCCATGATTACGACGGTCGGGGGGCTGGTGGTCGGGATTCCGGCATACTTCGGGTATAACTTCCTCGTGGCCAGGATCGAAAAGGTGGTCTTCCAGATGGAGGCCAATACGATCGCTTTCATGGATATCGTCACGGCTAAGGAGAATCCGACGGGCGGCGGGAGGATGCTCTAAGGGGGGCGGGAGCGGATGCGGCTGGTTGTTTTACGTTACACAAGATAGTGCTCATTTACGATGGCCATTAAACGGAGTTCTAAAATAGATATGGGAGGGGGAAGCGCGTCGCAGACGGACTTGATCTTTCTGCTGCTGCTCTTCCTGATGATCTCCACGACGCTCATCAACCCGAATGCGCTCAAACTGTTGCTGCCGAAGAGCAGCAATGCGAATAAGGAGAAACCGTATACGACGGTCTCGATTACGGCTGATCTTCAGTATTTTGTCGAGATGGAGCAGGTGTCGTTCGATCAGTTGGCGGGGCGGCTTCGCACTCGCCTGGAGGGGGTCGAGGAGCCGACGATATCGTTGCATTGCGACCGAACGGTGCCGGTGGACGAGGTGGTCAAGGTGATGAATATCGCGCGGGACAACAAATACAAACTGGTGCTGGCGACGGCGCCGGAGTAGGGCGTACTGAGAGGGAGGGAGGCGGCAGGGTTAAGGATACGAAGAAATATATACGACTATGAATGCTGAGAATACGGTTAAAACGTGTTGCGAACGGGCGGTGGCCGCGCTGTATGGCGGGGCGGTGGCCGAGGTGCAGATTTCGAAAACCAGGAAGGAGTTCGAGGGGGATTATACGCTGGTCACCTTTCCGCTCCTGAAAATCAGCCGAAAGGCGCCGGAGGCTACGGCGAACGAGATCGGGATTTGGCTGCGGGAGAATTGTGCCGAGACGATCGGGAATTTCAATGTCATCAAGGGATTTCTGAACCTGTCGCTCACGCCGGCGTATTGGATCGGCGCGATGGCGGAGATGAGGGGGGAGCCTAATTATGGCTTCGTGTGTGACAATGGGCGGGCGGTGATGGTTGAGTACAGCTCGCCGAACACCAACAAGCCGCTCCACTTGGGGCATATCCGGAACAATCTGTTGGGATATTCGGTCTCGAAAATTCTGGAGGCGAACGGATGCAATGTCTTGAAAGCCAATCTGGTGAATGACCGAGGGATTCATATCTGCAAGTCGATGCTGGCGTGGCTCAAGTTCGGGGAGGGGGAGACGCCGGAGTCGAGCGGGATGAAGGGGGATCATTTGGTGGGGAAATACTATGTGGCGTTCGATCAGGCCTATAAGGCGGAGGTGCGGCAGCTGATGGCGGAGCGTGGGCTGGACGAGGAGACGGCGAAGAGGGAGGCGCCCATTATGCGCGAGGCGCAGGAGATGCTCAGACGGTGGGAGGCGAAGGATCCGGAGGTCTACGGGCTCTGGGAGCGGATGAACGGATGGGTCTACAAGGGGTTCGACGAGACTTACCGGGCGTTGGGGGTGTCGTTCGACAAGGTCTATTACGAATCGAATACGTATCTCTTGGGGAAGGAGCTGGTGCAGAGGGGGTTGGAGAACGGGGTCTTCTTCCGGAAGGAGGACGGGTCGGTGTGGGCGGACTTGACGGGGGACGGGCTGGATCAGAAGCTCCTCTTGCGGGGGGACGGGACGAGTGTCTACATGACGCAGGACTTGGGGACGGCGGTGCAGCGGCACGGGGAGTACGGGCTGGACGAGATGGTCTATGTGGTGGGGAACGAACAGAATTACCATTTTCAGGTCTTGAAGCTGATCCTCAGGAAGTTGGGGTATGAGTGGGCGGACGGGATTTTCCACCTCTCGTACGGGATGGTGGAGCTGCCGGAGGGCAAGATGAAGTCTCGCGAGGGGACGGTGGTGGATGCGGACGACCTGATTGCGGAGATGGTGGCGACGGCGAGGGCGGTGGCGGTCGAGGCGGGAAAACTGGACGGCTTGTCGGACGAGGAGATTGCCGAAATCTCGCGGATGGTGGGCTTGGGGGCGCTCAAATACTTCATCCTCAAGGTCGATCCGAAGAAGACGATGTTGTTCGACCCGAAGGAGTCGATCGATTTCAACGGGAATACGGGGCCGTTCATTCAGTATACGTATGCCCGGATCCGGTCGTTGCAGCGGAGGGCGGAGGAGCAGAAAGGGGAGGGGAGGGTTGCTTCTGCGGCGGATTTCTTCGACGGGCGGGTGCCGGAGGCGAAGGAGATCGAGCTGATCAAACTGCTCACGGAGTTCGGAGGGGTGGTGCGCGAGGCGGGAGAGGCGTTCTCGCCGGCGATCGTGGCGGCTTATGCTTATGAGCTGGCGAAGGAGTTCAATCAGTATTATCACGATTATCCGATCCTGCGGTCGGATGTGGCGGCGGAGGATCGGGCGTTCCGGTTGGTGTTAGCGGGCGAGGTGGCGCGGATCTTGGCGCGGGCGATGGGTTTGCTGGGGATCGAGATGCCGGAGCGGATGTAGGCTCTCTTTGTGGGAGGGTTTCGGAAGAATTATTTGAAAAATAGAGATAAAATGGAGCTAATTGATGGAAAAGTGGTGGCTGCGGCGCTGAAGCAGCGGATGGCGGAACGGGTGGCGTCGATGGAGCGGAAACCGTATTTGGTGGCGATACTGGTCGGGCACGACGGGGCGAGCGAAACGTATGTGGGGCATAAGGAGCGGGCGTGTCGCGAGATCGGTTTCCGGTCGACGGTGTTGCGCTTCGAGGAGGATATCACGGAGGAGGCGTTGTTGGGCGAGATCGGGCGGCTCAATGCGGATCCGGAGGTGGATGGGTTCATTGTCCAGATGCCGCTGCCGAAGCATATTTCGGAGCAAAAGGTGATCGAGGCGATCGATCCGCGGAAGGATGTGGACGGGTTTCATCCGGTGAATGTCGGGCGGATGATTCTGGGGTTGCCGGCTTATGTCTCGGCGACGCCGGAGGGGATTTGCGAGCTGTTGAGGTACTATAAAATACCGACGGCGGGACGGCATTGCGTGGTGGTGGGACGGAGCAATATCGTGGGGCGGCCGATGGCTAATTTGTTGTCGGATAAGGAGTTCAATTGTACGGTGACGTTGTGTCACAGCCGGACGGAGAACCTGAGGGAGATTTGTGCGGGGGCGGATATTCTGGTGGCGGCGCTGGGGAAGGCGGAGTTCGTGACGGCGGACATGGTGAAGCCGGGGGCGGTGGTGATCGATGTGGGGATTACGCGGGTGCCGAGCGACAAGACGAAAAACGGGTGGAAGTTGCTGGGGGATGTGAAGTTCGACGAGGTGGCGCCGAAGTGCAGTTATATTACGCCGGTGCCGGGCGGGGTGGGGCCGATGACGATCGTGAGCTTGATGAAAAACACGCTTTTAGCGGCGGAAGGGGCTATTTATGGGAAGTAGATTGTAAAATCATGGAGTGTGAAGTGGAGATAAAAATCGACCGTCACTTTTGTTGTTGCAGGGATTGCTTCTGCCGGAGTTTGCACGGTTTTGGGGGTGGGGATTTTCTTGAGGTTGGGGCTGAGGTTGCCGTGCGTTATTTGGCCGTGGCGGCTCATTGCGCGCCGCGGGCACGCGGGGCCTGCCCGGCCTGAGGGCAGTACCCTCTTGTAGGGCATTCGCGCGCCACGCCTTGAAAAGGGAAATCGTCAAAATGCACTTGTGCGTTTTGACAAGATTTCCCAAGGCGCGCGAAAACGCGGCGGAGCGACAGCGGAGCCGCAGTGAGGCTGACACGGGGCGGAGAACTGGGCCGTGCTTTTGGGCGTGCTGTTCTTCGGGCGGGAAAACCGTAACCGGTTTTCCCGCCGTGCCGGGCCGAGTTTGGGGCTTGGCTGGGGCGGTGAATTGGGCTGTGCTTGTGATCGTGCTTTGGTCTTTACTTTGGGTTGAGAGCGAATATCTAAGTCTCCATGTCAACGGTCGGCCCGCAGCCCTCGGATGCGGGCCGAAATACTCCGCTTTCGCTCCGTCTTCGTTCTCCGCTGGCTGCGGCCGAAAACGAACTCGGCAGATTGGTGATGAATTGGATGGTGCTTTTGCGGTTCGTAGAACCGCCGGGCTTGCGCGCTGGGCCTTCGGCCCACCCGGGGAGCGCGCAGCCCGAAACCAACAGAATGGGGTGAACTATTGGCCTGGCTTTGGGCTGAACCGTTGGTCGTGCTCTTGCGACCTTTTAGGGTCGCGCAGTCCGCCGCCACCCCACGCGGCGGACTGTTGTAGGCTAAGAGCGAATAGCGCGATTTGCAGAATCGCTGGCCTCTTATTGGGGTAGAGGCTGCCCGATCGGAGTGCCCGAAGGCACCGGTGCGGGGAGGCGCGCCGAGGACGAATCTCATAGCAAAGAGGCGTTGCTCTTGCGGCTCGCAGAGCCGCGCGGGCCGGACGCCTCCCCTCGGGAGGCCCGCAACACACCGCTTGCGCGTCGAGAGTTGTCGTTCCTCCCGGGCGTCTGACCCGCTTCGGTTACCGTGAATAAGGCATTGCCAAACGGGGCGGGCGCCCGGGAGTGGCCGCAGTGAGCATGCGAACATTGCGGGCCTCCCGTGGGGAGGCTTCGGCCCGGGCGGTTCTGCGAACCGCAGGGATTTAACTCAAATAGGGTAGAGGCTGGCCGTTATTTGGGCTAGTTCCTGCCGGTTGTTTAGGGTAGCGGCTGCCGGTTTGGGGTATCTTTAGGGTAGACCCGGCCATCAAAAGACGCTTAGCGTCCGTTTATTCCGAGAGGCAGCGCAACTGAAGACCGGCGGCCCGATTACCCGTGTTGCCGGGATTGAGGTTCGTAGTGAGGAAATACAAGTACATGCCACAGTAACGCTCCTCCGAGTAGCCGGACGTGGCTGACCAGCTCTATCCGTGGCTGCCGGCGCACCATAACTGGCCATCTACTCTTTCGCGGTAGCCCGGGGCGCGCCCGCAGGGCGTTTTATTGGCCGTCTCGGTCCTGCTCATTGTCCGCGCGCCTTGGGAAATCTTGTCAAAACGCGCAAGCACATGTTGACGATTTCCCTCTTAAAACGGGTCGCGCGATTTGGCTGAGGGTACTGCGTTCGGGTCGCGCGTGCCCGCGGTGGGCAATGGGCTGGATTTGAGGGGTGAGGCTGCCCGTTGTTTGGGGTAGACACGGCCATCAAAGACGCCTTGCGTCCGTTTATTCCGAGAGGCAACGCAGCTGAAAACCGTAGGCGCGATTGTTTGCGAGGCAGGGAGTGAGCCATGCCGTATAGAAATACAAGTACATTCCATTGGTGTCGCTGATTGCAGAAGTCCAATTGTAACCGCCGTTACCGGTGTAGTTCAGGCTACCCGATCGCCCTTCGTTTCCTGCGTCGCGGTAGCCCGAGGCGGTGGTCTTTCCCCGTTTATTCCGAGAGGCAACGCAACGGAAAACCGTGGCCACGACTGCTTACGTTGCTGGGATTGAAGTTCTGGGTGTTGAAATACAAGAACAAGCTGTTGCTCCCACTGTCAGCGGACGACCAACTGTAGCCGCTGTTGCCTACGTTCACCGGTGTGCCCAATCGCCCATTGTAGCCTGCGTCGCGGAAGCCCGGGGCAGAGCCCACGGCGTTGCGTTTTCGGGCAAAAAATATCCCCCTCCGAGACCTGACGGAATCGAGAGGGGGATTTTTCGACGTCGGTGTGTACCGACTGAAAATATGTGCAAAATGAGTGGTGTCGGGCGGTGGGGTATCGCAAAACCTTGCTGCGAAACTTTACCGCCTGCCGCGGCGCATCATGGCGGCGGCACCGGCCATCCGAGCCATCGCACCTCCTCCGCCGGCGACCATCTTCATCATCTTACGGGTTTGGTCGAACTGCTTCAACAGGCGGTTGATGGCGGCGACATCTGTCCCGCTCCCGCGGGCGATCCGAGATTTCCGGACGCCGTTCAACAAGGAGGGGTTCGCGCGTTCGGCCGGGGTCATCGACTGGATGATGGCTTCGGTCTGTTTGAAGACGCTGTTGTCCATGTCTATGTCTTTCAGGGCTTTCCCCACGCCGGGAATCATCGAGGCCAGATCCTTGATGTTCCCCATCTTTTTGATCTGCTGGATCTGATTCAGGAAGTCCTGCATGGTAAACTGGTCGCGGGCGAGCTTTTTCTGGAGCTTCCGGGCCTCTTCTTCGTCGAACTGTTCCTGGGCGCGTTCGACGAGCGAGACGATGTCGCCCATCCCGAGAATCCGGTCGGCCATCCGTTCGGGGTGGAAGATGTCGAGGGCGTCCATCTTTTCGCCGGTGCTGACGAATTTCAGGGGCTTGTCGACGACGGAACGGATCGAGATGGCTGCCCCGCCGCGGGTGTCGCCGTCGAGCTTGGTGAGCACGACGCCGTCGAAGTCCAGACGGTCGTTAAACTCTTTCGCCGTATTGACTGCGTCCTGGCCGGTCATGGAGTCGACGACGAACAGGGTCTCGGAGGGCTTCACGGCGGCTTTGATGGCGGTGATCTCGCGCATCATCTGTTCGTCGATGGCGAGGCGCCCGGCGGTGTCTATAATAATGGTGTTGAAGGTGCCGCCCTGGCTCTTGGCGTAGCGGATGCCGTTCTGGACGAGGGCGACGGCGTCGGTCTTGTTGTCGGGTTCGGAGTAAACTTCGACGCCGATCTGCTGGCCGAGGACCTTCAGCTGGTCGATGGCGGCGGGGCGGTAGATGTCGCCGCCGATCAGCAGAACGCCGCGCCCTTTCTTCTTCAGGTGGAGGGCGAGTTTGCCGCTGAAGGTGGTCTTACCGGAGCCTTGGAGCCCGCTCACGAGAATCACGGAGGGGGTGTCGCGCAGGTTGATCCCGACGGCGGTGCCGCCCATCAGGGCGGCGAGTTCGTCGTGGACGATCTTGACGATCATCTGGCTGGGGTTCACGGATTTGATGACTTCCTGACCGATGGCTTTCTGTTTGACCTGGTCGGTGAAGGTCTTGGCGACTTTGTAATTGACGTCGGCTTCGATCAGGGCGCGACGAATCTCTTTGAGGGATTCGGCGATGTTGATCTCGGTGATGCGGCCCTGGCCTTTCAGGATCTTGAAGGAGCGCTCTAAACGGTCGCTAAGATTCTCGAACATAGGTGATTATAGATGCTTTTCGTGGGTTACGGCCTGCGCGGGGCGGGCACTGGGACAAAGGTACGAATTTCTCTCGGAACGGCGGACTAAGGGGGTTTTTTACGGGTGGCGGCGGATGAGGTCGGCGACGAGGGGTGGAAGGCCGGCGGCGGCTCGTTCGGGTATGACGGTCAGGGGGTTGGGGATGGCGACGGGGGCGGGGCGGGGGTCGACGAGCCAGACGGGGCTGGCGGGTGGAAGCTGGTAGATGAGGCCGGCGGCGGGGTAGACGGCGAGGGAGGTGCCGATCACGAGGAGCAGGTCGGCGTCGCGGACTTCGCTCAGGGCGCGTTCGTATTCGGGGACGGGTTCGCCGAAGAAGACGATGTGGGGGCGCAGTTGTGCGCCGTCGGGGGCGAGGTCGCCGAGGCGGGTGGGGCCGGGGGCGGGAAGGATCAGGTCGGGGTTGCGTTCGCTGCGGGCTTTGCGCAGTTCGCCGTGGAGGTGGATGATGCGGGTGCTGCCGGCGCGTTCGTGGAGGTCGTCGACGTTCTGGGTGATGACGGTAACGTGGTCGAAGGCGGTTTCGAGTTCGGCAAGGGCGAGGTGACCGGGGTTGGGGGTCACGTGGTCGAGTTGGGTGCGGCGGGCGTTGTAGAAGTCGAGCACGAGGCGGGGGTTGCGTTGCCAGGCTTCGGCGGTGCAGACGTCTTCGATGCGGTGGTTTTCCCACAGGCCGTCGGTGTCGCGGAAGGTGGAGACGCCGCTGTCGGCGCTCATGCCGGCGCCGGTGAAGATGACTATTTTCTTCTGGGATTTCATGGTATGGTTTTTTTGCTTCGAAAGATACGACTTTTCGGCGGGTGTTGTTTCCGGGGTATCGAGGGGGATTTGGGCGGTCTTGGGTAGAGGCTGTCGATTGCCCACCGCGGGCACGCGGGGCCTGCCCGGCCCGAGGGCAGTTTTAGGCGGGGTAATGACCGGATCGCGCGCCGCCGCCTAAAGAGGGAAATCGTCAAAATGTGCTGGCACGTTTTGACAAGATTTCCCCGGCGCGCACTAAGAACTGGGCCAAGCTGCTTAAGCG
>NZ_JBQIQO010000050.1:0-10038 GCF_056799795.1 Rikenella sp. | reverse complement strand
TTGCGGGTCTCCGCGGCGGGAGGCTTCGGCCCGCGCGACCCGTTGGGTCGCAAGAACTCCGCCACCAGCACCGCCCCAAGGCTGTCATATTCGGCCTGTCGGGCTCGTCCTCGGCGCCCCCCCCACGTGCCGCTGATGCGTCGCTCTCGCCGAGGACGGCGATTCTGCGAATCGCGCTACTCGCTCTCGCCCCAGTTCTCCGCCCCGTGTCAGCCTCACTGCGGCTCCGCTTTCGCTCCGCCGCACTTGCCACGGGTGATTGTCGAGCTCTGTTCCGCGCGCTGACGGAAATCTTATTCAAAGCGCAAGACGCTTTGAATGATTTCCTACTTCAGCGGTCGCGCGCGGTCGAGCTTTGACCCGCCTAAAACTGGCCTCGGGCCGCGCGGGCCCCACTTAATAAGGCAGAGAGAACCCGAACAAAACACCCAACGGGTGCGGGGACGGGAAATGCTGCGCATTTCTGCGGCAGCCTCTACCTCAATAACGCCGCGGTAGCAGCCCAACTCCCGGGCCGTGCGAACTCACGCCCTTGCGTAGCTGAGAGCAGCCGATTATCTTTGCAAAACGAAAACAAACGAAACCCCGATCGATGAAAAAAAAGCGTCATATTTTCCTCACCCTCTGGCTCGCCACAGCCGGAGCCATCGGAATCGCAACCGCTCAAACCGCCGACTACGCCGCTTTTTTGCGTGAAGTCGCCGCACGGAGCCCCCAACTCGCAGCTGCCGAGAAAGAGCACACCGCCTCCGTGCGCCAGCTGCGTACCGGCCTCGCTCCCGACGATCCGTCCGTGGCACTGGAATACTATTTCGTCGGTGAAACCCGCTACGAACTCGCCTTCGAACAATCCTTCGACTTCCCCACCGTCTACCACCAGCGCAATAAAATCAGTAAGTTAGGCATTTCGAAAGCCGAGCAGGAGCACCGCACCGCTCAACGCGCCGTGATGGGCGAAGTATCGGACGCCTATCTGCGCCTCGTCTACGCCGCCGAGCGGATCGAGATTTTCAGCCGTCGGCGCGACGCCCTGCGCCAAGCCGTCGAACTCTACCAGAAAGGGATCGAAAACGGCAGCACGACCCTGATCGAGCTGCGCAACGCCGGGATGCTGCTGACCGAAGCCGCCGACAACCTCGCCGTCGCCGAAGCCGAACACGCCGAAGCCGCTTTAGCGCTGGCCCAGCTGAACGGCGGCACCGCCATCGCCGCACAAGGCTACCCGACCTTCGCCTTCAGCGGCACACGCGACGAATTCGTACAAGCCGCCCTGGCCGCCGATTACGAACTCGAAGCCGCCGCCATCGACACCCTGATCGCCCGTCGCACCCTGAAACTGAGCCGACAAGCCTGGTTGCCGAAACTGACCGTCGGCTACAAAGTCGAAATCGAAGGCCACAAAGGCACCAACGCACTGCTGGCCGGCATCTCGCTTCCGCTGTGGCAGAACATCGGCAGCACCCGGGCAGCCAAAGCCGCTCGGGATGCGGCCGAAGCCCGGCATGAAGCCGTCGCCACGCAGGCCGAAGCACGTCTGAAAGCCCTGTACGAACGGTTCCGGATTCTCTCCTCCACCCTGACGACCCGACAGACCGCTCACGCGTCGGACAACTACCCGCAACTCATCGAAAAAGCCATTAAGGAGGGAGAATTGACCGCCATCGACGCCCTGCTGGCCCTCTCCGAGTGGTACGCCTTGAGCGACAACCTCACCACCCTGAAATACGAAGTGGCTCAGGCCGGAGCCGCCATGGCCCTGTGCCTGCTTTAGCATGAGGCTATTAAGATTCACAAAGGCCCGCCCCGGGCTACCGCGGCTACGGCGAGGGCCCGTTGTGGAGCGTCGACAACGGCGGGTACGGCTGGTCGTCCACGTCCTATACGAGCGACCACTGCCGTGGCGGGTACTTGGACTTCGGTGTGACGGGACTCGACCCCAGCAGTACGACGGGCCGTGCCTGTGGTTTTCAGTTGCGGTGCCTCTCGGAATAAACGGGGACGCTCGGCACCCGAATACTGGCCGCCTCGGCCCAAATAACCGCCCGCCTCTACCCGAAAGCTACCCAAAGCCTCTACCCTAAGCAAGTTAACACCCCTGTCACGACAACCAAAACCAAATACCTCCATATGCCACGAAGGGCGATTCCGAACCGGTTCGGAATCGCCCTTCTTCTATCAGGCCCGCGACGAATCGCGCTAATTCAGACTGATCTCGTCGATGAAGACGAACGCCGGACTGTTCTTGCCCGGATGCCACTCCGGCATACTGTGCTCCGGCTTCACGACGATCTTCACATACCGCGTCGTCACCGGATCGAACGTCAATTCATGTTCGTAAATGCCGTCCCGATCCTTCTGTCCCAACACCGGATACTCCGCTTCGGCCACCTTCCGGTACGTCACGCCGTCGTCCGACACCTCCACGCCGAAATAACGCGCGTCGAACACCCAGTCCCCCTTCACCACGCACGTTTCGATCTGCGCCCGCGAGATTTCGGTCGGTTGCAGGAGGTCGATCACCGCCTCCATATCGTTCTTCCAGAAGGCGATCCACCGCCCCGTCTTGTAGTTGCCGTTCCCCCGCAGACCGTCCACCAGCGTCCCCGCACCGGCATATTCATACTGCTTGTTGATCGGCTGGAGCATCGTGATCGGCTTCACGCTCGCCTTGTTGAAAGCGATCTCTTCGGTAAACACCCGGCTGGCCCCCGTCGGACGGATCACCACCGCCTTGAGCGTCCCCGGCCGGTCGATCTTCAGCGTGTCGGTATACTTCGGCGACGAAGCCGTCGGTTCGCTGCCGTCCAGCGTGTAGTGGATATCCGCGCTGTCGATCGCGAACATCGCCACGTCGAGCACCCCTTCCGCCGGATTCGGCAGGAACGAGACATTCACGTCGAAGACATGCGTCGCATAGTTATACCCCAACAGGTCGTAAATCCGCACCAGTTTCGGCAGCCGCGCCAGGAAGAGCTCGTAATTCTTCTGCGTCGGATCGCTCCACTGGATTTCGGCCAGCGCCGCCATCCGCGGCAGCTCCATGTACTCCACCTGCCGGAAATTCGGAATATACTCCGTCCAGAGGTTGGCCTGCACCCCGATGATATACTTCGCCTCCTCCGGCGAGAGCGCCGGCGACACCGGTTCGTAGTTGTAGACCATTTCGACCGGCACATACCCGCCGATCGCCATCGGTTCTCGGTCGACATCCTTGCTCTGGTAGTAGTCGAAGTAGAGGTAAGTCGTCGGCGTCATGATCGCCTGGTGCCCCTGCCGGGCCGCCTCGATACCGCCCTCGACGCCGCGCCAGCTCATCACCGTGGCATTCGGCGCCAGCCCCCCTTCGAGCGTTTCGTCCCAGCCGATGATCTGCCGCCCGCGGGCGTTCAGGAACTTTTCGGCGTGGTTGATGACGAAACTCTGCAAATACTCCTCAGCCGTATGTTTCGCATCCCCCTTGATGCCCAGCGCCTTGATGCGCGCCTGGCATTTCGGACAAGCCTTCCAGCGCACCTTCGGACACTCGTCCCCGCCGACATGGATGTATTCGCTCGGGAAGATTTCGACCACCTCGGCCAGCACATCCTCGATAAACCGCAGCGTGGAGTCGTTCCCCGCGCACAGCACATCGTCCGCCACGCCCCACTGTCCCCACACCTCGTACGGTCCGCCCGTGCAGCCCAGCTGCGGATAGGCCGTCAGCGCCGCCAGCATGTGCCCCGGCAGGTCGATCTCCGGAATCACCGTGATGTGGCGTTCGGCCGCATAAGCCACGATTTCGCGCGCCTCGTCCTGGGTATAGAACCCGGAGTGCGGCACGCTGTCGTAGACCCCCGTATTGTGTCCCACGACCGTCGCCTTGCGCACCGAGCCCACCTCCGTGAGGCGCGGGTGTTTGCGGATCTCGATGCGCCACCCCTGGTCGTCCGTCAGGTGCCAGTGGAAGCGGTTCATATTGTGCAGCGCCAACATGTCGATGAACCGTTTCACCGAGTCGACCCCGATGAAATGGCGGCTCACGTCGAGATGCGCCCCGCGGTATCCGAACCGCGGCCAATCGTTGATCTCGACCTGCGGCAGCAGCGCCGCCCCGTCGGTCACCGGCAACGCCTTGCGGAGCGTCTGAATCCCGTAGAAGACACCCGCCTCGGAAGCTCCCGTAATGGTCACCCCGTCGGCCGTCACCTGAAGGCGGTACGCCTCGGGATTCTCCGCCGCGAGCCCCGTCGCGAGCACGATATTCCCCCGCGCATCCGTTCCCGTCCCCGGTGCCGTCTGCAACCGGAGCCCCGTCATCTGACCGACGTATTCGGCCAGAAACTCGGCGTTCCGCTTCAGTGCTTCGTTATTCTCCGGATAGAGAATCTTCGCATTTTTGTCGAGCCGGAAATCGGCCCCCTGCACCCCGGCCACCTGCTGCGGCAACGGAATAACCTGATAGTCGGCCCGCTGAACGGTACCCGACGCACAGGCCGTAAAGAGACCGGCGAGCAGCGTCGTTTTCAACAATCGATGAATCGAGATCATAGAAAGAGTATTGGTTTTTAGTTGGTATTTCACAGAAACGGCCCCGAAAAGAGCCCTCGGAAGACAAAGATAGGAATTTCAAACCATAAACCCGCCATCGGCCCCTACGGTTTCCGCCCGCCGGGCCCCTCTCCGCTCAGTCGATCAGCCCGAAATGACGCAAAGCCCGGGCAATCCCCTCCTCGTCCACCGACGTCGTCACATAGTCCGCCTCCGCTTTCACCGCCTCGTCGGCATTGCCCATCGCCACCCCCGTCCCCACATGACGCAACATCGGAATGTCGTTGCCGCCGTCGCCGAAGGCCATCGTCTCGTCGAGCCCGATGCGGAACCGGGCCAGCAGCCGGTCGATCCCCTCGGCCTTGTCCACCCCCGCCGGTACGACATCGGCGAAGAGCGGATTCCACCGCATGGGCCGACAGCCCGGCAACACCTCCCGCATCAGCCGCGGCTCCTCCTCCGGGCTGAAAAAGGCGATCAGCTGCAAGACTCCCCGTCGGGCCGCCTCGCTCCACTCCTCCGCCGAGACGAGCCGAGCGGGCTGCGACGTCCTGACCAGCTCCCGGATCCGCTCGACCCGCTCATCGACGAAGTTCAGACACATCTCGCGCTCGCCGGCCAGCACGCAGGCGAACGCGTCGGGCCCCTGCTGCCACCGGATCAGCCGTTCGACATCCTCCTCGGGGATCGCCCGCCGGAAGACCACCTCGTCGCGTCCGGCCAGACAGTATCCGCCGTTCAGAGCGACATAGCCGTCGAACGGGAAATCGCAAACGGGAAAGATATCAGAAGGGTGACGTCCCGAAGCGATAAAAAGTTTCACGCCGCGCTGCCGGAGCTGTTCGAGTGCGCGCCGGGTCGAGACCGGCACCGCATGGTCGCGGAAGCTGACCAGCGTGCCGTCGATGTCGAAAAAGAGGGCTTTTATCATAAGAGGCTGTCGATCGCACCGCAAAATTACGGCTCGTTTCGGAATTATCCGCTGCCCGGGCCCGCAATTTCACCGCTTACGCCACTGTCCGATGGCACTGTTTTTGCGGCTGAGGACAGAAAAAAACGCATCGTCGTCCGTTATGAAAGATATCCGACTCACTCCGGTCGATAAACGCATCATCGACTGGCTCAACATTCTTGTTCTGCTGGGTTCGCTGGCGATCATCGCGTCGCTGTCGTACGACATCCTGACGGTCGGCCGCTACCGGCCGGCCAGTCCGATGACGCTCACGATCCAATTGGTCGTCTGTTCGATTTTCATCCTCGACTTTCTGGTTCGGTGGGTCATCGCTCCGCGCAAAGGCCGCTTCGTGAAGCACAATTTCCTGTTGCTGTTGTTCTCGATCCCGTTTCTGAACATCGTCCACTATGCGCAGTGGAACATTCCGCACGAGCTGCACTACCTGTTGGGGTTCGTGCCGTTGCTGCGCGGGGGCTACGGGCTGGTGGTGATCACCCGCTGGTTCACCCACCGGAGCGCGACGAGTCTGATGGTTTCGTACCTGGCTATCCTGACAGCGACGACTTACTTTACGAGTCTGATCTTTTTCGTGGCGGAACGGGGGCTCAATCCGGATGTGAAGACCTACTCGGATGCGTTGTGGTGGGCGACGATGGATTTGACGACGGTCGGGTCGAACATCGTGGCGGTGACGCCGGTGGGAAAGATTCTTTCGGTTTTTCTGGCCGCTGCGGGCATGATGATGCTCCCGATTTTCACGGTCTACATCACGGATCGGGTGGTCAATAGCCGTTCGCAAGCTGCCGGGCATCAGGCCTCCACCCCGACCGGGGATTCCGCGGGACAGGCTGAACAGAAACAGGGGCACGTCTGACATTGGAGCGCCTTCGTGCCTGCCCCGACATGGCGGAAAGTCCCGCCCCGGGCTACCGCAGTCACATTTCGGGTATACTAAGCGGCGGAGGGAACAGCGGCTATAGCTGGAACTTGTCAGTCTCTGACATCTTTGGCCGTTTCTTGTGGTTCCATATGCAAGCACTCGGTGCGACCAACGCTGGTCATCGAGCTTACGGTCTTCCGTTGCGTTGCCTCTCGGAATAAACGGACGCACAGCGTCTTTTGATGGCCGGGTCTACCCTAAACAATCGGGCAACCTCTACCCTACTTTTGAGTGGAATCCTGCGGTTCGAAGAACCGCGCGGGCCGGAGCCACCCCAGGCGTAGGCCTGCAACTTCGCAAAGCTCGTTTCCGGGCACGCTGGCTCCGACCCGAATCACAAAAGCACACCCCTGTAAGCAGGCCAGTTTCGACATCGGCATACGAATCAAAATCAAGCAGCAAGTCAAAATTAGGAAAAAACGAAAAAGTATAGCTACCTTTACAGAGAGACAAAGCACGCGGTACAAGCGTGGCCGCCTCAACAATCCATTACGACCCAAACAATTCGTTTTCAGAAATATAAACCAATTTCGATATGATTCCGTTTTTTACCCAACTGATGACCGATCCGATCGTGATCGAAAAGGCCGACAGCGTGAAATCCTCGTTCAGCCAATGGATGGAGAACCTGTCGAGCATGTCGGCCCAGGACCTCTTCAAAACCGTCGCCAACGGAGCCGTCTCGATCGCCCTGAAGATCGTGATCGCGCTGGTGATTTTCTGGGTCGGCCGGTGGCTGATCCGGCGCGTCCGGAAGATGATGGATCGAATCATGACGCGGCGGAACGTGGACGTATCGTTGCGAGCCTTTCTGATCAGTTTGGTGACGATCACGATGATGCTTTTCCTGATCATCATCACGATCGGCATTCTGGGGATCGACACCACCTCGTTCATCGCCCTCTTCGCCTCGGCCGGCTTGGCGATCGGTATGGCTCTGAGCGGCACCTTGCAGAACTTTGCGGGCGGGGTGATGATTCTGCTTTTCCGTCCGTTCCGCGTGGGCGACTTCATCGAAGCCCAGGGTCAGAGCGGGACGGTCAAAGAGATTCAGTTGATCCACACCCTGCTGAACACGGCGGACAACAAGACGATCCTGCTGCCGAACGGGCCGGTTTCGACAGGAATCATCAACAACTACTCGCGCGAATCGCGGCGGCGGGTGGACTGGACATTCGGCATCGCTTACGGCGACAATTACGATGTGGCGCGCGGGGTGCTGCTGGAGCTGCTGGAGGCCGACGAACGGGTGGCGAAAGATCCGGCACCGTTCGTGGCATTGACGGCGCTGGCGGACAGCTCGGTGAACATCGTCGTGCGGGCGTGGGTCGAATCGGGCGAATATTGGAACGTCTATTTCGACCTGAACGAGCGGGTCTACAAGACCTTTACCGAACGCGGCCTGAACATTCCGTTCCCGCAGATGGACGTACACCTCCACAAAGACGAGACGAAATAGTCTGCCGAGCAGAATTTTAAACAAAACAGCGCCCTGTTTCATCCGAAGATGAAACAGGGCGCTGTAGCTATCTCGGCAGCCCGATTATCTCCAACCGGCCCAAAGAATCAGGCCGACAATCAGCAGAATCATCGAGACGCCGAGCAGAAAGCCCCTACGCAACTCCTCCCCCTTGCGCGACATTAGAACGTAAACCCGACTTTGATCCGAATGGCAGAAGCCCAAAGCGTTTCGTCATAATACCCGTAATAATAACGCTAACCCTCTTCTTTATATCGCTGTCCCGAATAGCCGATACCCAACGTGACGGCATTTCGGTTCGAAGTCCGGAAAGCCACTCCCAATGCCGGTTCGACCATAAATCCGCCTTTGACATCGCTCGTTACCGAAACGTTGTACCCTGCACTCAGCGCAAAGAACGGCGAGACCGGCCTGTCCATGAAATTGGCCCGGAGATGAGCGAAGAAAGGCAGCGTAACGATATCCGAACCGTTCGTCCAGACATTGACCCCGATCCCGAATCCCAAATAGAAATAGGGATTGAACTGATAACCGTTTACCACATCGAACTCGAATCTGCTGCCGTATCCGTTGACGCCGATCCCGTAACCGGCTTCCAACAACCCGGCATAGCTTCTCGATTTAGCCTGAAAACCTGCGGAACGACCATAAGACTGTCTTTGAGAAGCAGTCTGCCGATTGGATTCTCGCGCCATTTTGCTGATTTCGTCCATTTGATAGACAAAAACATTGCCGTCCCGCGTCTCGATCTTCAGCGATTCGCCCGGCACCTGTTCGATGATTGCCCCTCGGATGACAGAACCGTTTTTCAGATAGATCACATCTTGCAGGTTGGAATTTTGTGCGAAGCCGGTACTCGAAACGAGTGCGACCAGGCACACGAGTAAAAATTTTTTCATGACTGAAAAAGATTTTTCGCCCCTCCGACTCCGCGAAAGACAGGGTGTGTAGAAAAAAGAAAGTGTGGAGTCGTAGCTTATCTGTACAGAGGCTCTGGAATGCCCAAACGCAAATAAACAATACCCCACACCTGTATATAGTAACGACCTCAGAACGAGGTGTACTTATACAAGTGATGAGTGTTTTGTTATCCTTGCGTTTGTTGAAATTTTCCAGATTTCTGTACAAGGACAAAAGCTAAACACTTTCATCGAAATATGTCCGCCGGGATCGCTCCCGACACCGACAAAGATAAAAAATGTTTTGCTGCGAACACTCTTTTTGGGGTATTGCGAGGGCAAAGGTCGGCGAAACTTTCCGAAATTCCACTATTGACCGGAAACTATGTTCGCCGTATGTTTATCGGTCGACGGCCCGACAAAATGGGTTGGAACTTTTAGTCGAAATTTGTTTTGCGGACTTAGAGCAGAAGCGGAAGAATGCCGCGGTGAGTCCGCCCCGGGCTTCCGCGACGCGGGAAATAATGGCCAGTTGGGCGGTTCGGCGAACGTCGGCCGTTACGGATACAGTTGGTCATCCGCAGTTAGCGGGACGCGCGGTGTATTCTTGAACTTCAATACGCAACTCCTACACCCCAGCAATGGGGGGCATCGTGCTCATGGCTTTCAGTTGCGTTGCCTCTCAGAATAAACAGGGGAAGTACTCGCGGGGCAATTTAGGGCAGCGGCTCCCCCGGGCTTCCGCAACGCAGATTCGGGAGCGTTGTGGAACCTCGGAGCCAGCGGTTACAACTGGTCGTCTTCAATCAACAGTACCAATGGTATGTTCTTAGCCTTCGGTTCGCAAGGTCTGGATTCCAACAACGCAAGCAACCGCGCCCACGGTTTTCCGTTGCGTTGCCTCTCGGAATAAACGCGCCCACAGGGCGTTTTACTGCCAGCCTCTACCCTACTTTTGAGCTGAATCCTGCGGTTCGAAGAACCGCACGGGCCGAAGCCTCCCGCAGCGGAGGCCCACAACTCACGTTGCTGTGGGTCCCGCAGGCTCCGGCCGCGAAAGCAATCCCTAATTCACTACCTCCTTAGCAAAGCAGGACGGACGCCCGGGAGGAACGGCAACTCTCGACGCGCGAGCGGCGTGTTGCGGGCCGCCCGGTAGGAGGCGTCCGGCCCGCGCGACCCAAAGGGTCGCAGAAGCAACAACCCATTCACCGCCCAAGGCTGCCGGGTTCGTCCT
>NZ_JBQIQO010000049.1:0-10856 GCF_056799795.1 Rikenella sp. | reverse complement strand
AGCCCGAAAAATAGGGCATTGCAAAACGGGTCGGAGCCAGCGTGGCCGGAAACGAGCTTCGCGAAGTTGCAGGCCTACGCCTGGGGTGGCTCCGGCCCGGACGGCTCTTCGAGCCGCAGGTTTCAATTCAAAATAGGGTAGAGGTTGCCCGATTGTTTAGGGTAGACCCGGCCCCTTGCCCCCCGCGGGCCCGCGGCGTTTATTCCGAGAGGCACCGCAACTGAAAACCGAGGCCGCGAGCATCTGCACTGTTTGAGCTCAGCCATAGTGTCCCGAAATTCAGATTCATGCCGTTAGTGCCATTAGACGTTGCAAGCCAACCATAACCGACCTTGCCGACGGCGCCCAACAAACCCGCCTGGGCGTCGCGGTTGCCCGGGGCGGTGCCGCTCGGCACTCGAAAACAGTCCGCCTCTACTCTAAATGCCTCCGCCTTCTCGTTTATTCCGAGAGGCAGCGCAACTGAAAACCGAAGGCACGGCTGCTTGAGTAGCCGGACTGAGCCGTATTCATCAGGAAACGTAGAAAAACGCCATTCGTGCCGTTGGCCGATGCCGACCAGACGGAACCTTCGTTGCCGACAGCACTCAGCGCGCCCAACCGCCCATTATTGCCCGCATCGCGGAAGCCCGGGGCGGGAGCACAAGGCAGTTACCGCCAGCATCTCCCCCCATAAAGCCCCCATTCTAACAGAAGCTATTCTTCGCCCCCGAAAAAGCTCGGAGCGATCGGCCTCATGTTGTAGTTCGACGCCATGATGCTCCCGTATGCCCCCGTCGAGCGCAGCGCGAGCACATCGCCCCGCCGCGACTCCGGAAACTCGATCTCCCGCGCGAAGACATCCGACGACTCGCAGATCGGCCCCGCGATCGAGTAGCGCTCCATCGGTCGGGCTTCTTTTTCCGCCTCCGCCGTCAGGTTCTCGATCCGGTGATGCGCATGGTACAACGCCGGCCGGATCAACTCCGTCATCCCCGCATCCACGATCGCAAAACGCGCCCCTCCCGCCGTCGTTTTGGTGAAGAGCACCCGCGTGATCAGCTCCCCGCACTGCGCCACGATTGACCGCCCCAGTTCGAAATGCACCGTTTGATCCTCCCGCACCTTCAGGTGGTCGTGGAACGTGCGGAAATAGCCCGCGAAATCCGGGATCGGCTCCTCGTCCGGCCCCTCGTAATCGATTCCCAAACCCCCGCCCATGTTGAGATGCCGGAGCGTCACCCCGCGCTCCTCGAACCACCGCGCAATCTCATTGACCCGCTCCGCCAGCTCCGCGAACGACTCCAGATTGCGGATTTGCGACCCGATGTGGAAATGCAGCCCCACGATACGGATATTCGGCAACTCGTTCAGCCGGGCCAGCGCCTCGTCCACCTCCGTGTACGAGATACCGAACTTGCTCTCCGCCTGCCCCGTCGAGATGTACCGGTGCGTCTCCGGCCGCACATCCGGATTGATCCGCAGCGCGACATTCACCCTCCGTCCCTGCGCCTTCGCCAGCCCGTCGATCACCTCCAGCTCCTGCAACGACTCGCAGTTGAACGCAAAAATACCCTGCTCGATCGCATATTCGATCTCCCCGTCGCTCTTTCCCACCCCCGCAAAGACGATTTTTTCCGGCGCAAAACCATTCTCCACCGCGCACCGCACCTCGTATCCGCTCACGCAATCCGCTCCCAGCCCCGCCCTCCGGATCTCCTCCAGAATCGGCCGTTCCACATTGGCCTTCATTGCATAGTGGATGTGGTAACCGTAACGGTTCGCCTCCTCCGTGGCGACGCCGAGCGTCCGCCGCAGCAAGTCGAGATCGTAGTAATAGAAAGGCGTCGGAGGTACCGTCGCCCCCGGCGTAATGGCATATTTCGACATAACAGTGATACAGTCTATCGGTTAAAACAATCGAACAAATGGTCGTTCAGCGCCTGGAGCGTCTGCCGCTTGTGCTTCGTAGCGACCAGCACCGCCATACTGCGGTGGTTCGCCCCGTACGAGATCATCCGGATCGGCACCTCGCGCAGGCTGTGGAAGATACGCGCCGCCAGCCCCGCATGCCGGTCGTCGATGCACCCCACGATGCAGACGATCGTATTGTCCCGGTTCACCTCCACCGAACCGAACGGCCGGAGCTCCCGGATGATATCCTCCAGGTGGCACGTGCTGTCGATCGTCAGCGACACCTCCACCTCCGACGTCGTGATCATATCGACAGGCGTGCGGTACTTCTCGAACACCTCGAACACCTTGCGCAAGAAGCCGTACGCCATCAGCATCCTCGCCGACGCGATCCGCACCACCGTAATCCCGTCCTTCGCCGCAATCGCGTGGAAATCCATCGCATTGTCCTCCGCATCCGAGATCAGCGTCCCCTCCGCCTGCGGTTCCATACTGTTCTTGAGCCGCACATTGATCCCCGCCTCCTTGCACGGCTGGATCGTCGCCGGGTGCAGGATCTTGGCCCCGAAATAGGCCAGCTCCGCCGCCTCGTCGAAACTCATCCGACGGATCGGGAACGTCCGGTCCACCACCCGCGGGTCATTGTTGTGCATCCCGTCGATATCCGTCCATATCTGCACCTCGTCCGAGCCGATCGCCACCCCCATCAGCGCCGCGCTGTAGTCGCTCCCGCCCCGTCCCAGATTCGAGAGGTTCCCCGCCGCATCCGTACAGATAAAACCCTGCGCAATGTAATAGATATCCTTGTCCGTCTCCGTCACCCGCGTCGTCAGCTCGCGCCGCAGACGCGCCATATCCGGCTTCCCCTCCCCGTCCGTGTGCATGAACTCCGGCGACGTCAGCAGCTCCGCCCGATGCCCCAACTCCTGCATGTGGTGACAGAAGATCGCGCTCGTCAGCAATTCGCCCTGCGCCAGAATCAGCTTGTCCGACACCTCGCCCCGGTAGACGAACGTCTCGTCCGCAATCCGCGCCAGCACCCGCTCCATCCGCTCCCGTGCCGCATCGCGGTGATCCGTCAGCAACTCGTCGATACAGGTCGAATATTTCGTGCGGAGCATTTCGAGCGTCTCGCGCACCGTCTCCCGCTCCCCCTGCGCCGCAGCCGCCGCTATCCGCACCAGCGCGTCCGTCGTGCCCGACATCGCCGACAGCACCGTCAGCCGTGCCCCCTCCGAAGTGATGATTTCCGCCACGCGGCGCATGTTGGCGGCCGAACCGACCGACGTGCCGCCGAATTTCAGTGTTTTTATCATGAGTAGTGTTAAATGACGAACGAATCGTTAATTTTGTATCGCGACCATCGGAAAGATTCCGCGGTCGTCGTAGTCGGCTGCAAATTTAGCGGAATTGCCGCCGAAACGCGCGCCGATGTAAGAAATTGAACGATAACGCCGAAATTTGTTGAAAATATGACAAGTATCCCCGTCGTTGTCGAGACCATCGTCCGGAAGCAGCCCTTTTTGGAATACGCCCTGCTCGAAGGGATCGTCAACCTGTCGGCCCTCGCCCGGTGGCTGCGTCCCGAAGTCGAGCGACAGGCCGGCCGGCCCGTCAACGAAGGAGCCATCATGATGGCCCTCAAGCGGATGGGCTCGCGGCTCGAACTGCTTTCGAACATGCGCTTCCGGCGCGTGATCGGCCACCTCGGCGACGTCGTCGTGCGGTCGAACCTCGCCGACCTCACCTATCGCAACTCCCCCTCGCTGTTTCGGTGCCAGGCCCGCCTGCTCGAACACGTGCACGAGTCGAAAGAGGCCTTCTGCACCTTCTCCCAGGGCGTCGGCGAGACCGCCATCGTCCTGAGCCACTCGCTCGTCGCCGCCGCCGAAGAGATTTTCCGCGACGAACGACAAGTCGCCAAATCCGACTCCCTCTCGTCGATCACCCTCAAACTGCCCGCCGAGAACAGCCTCTATCCCGGCGTTTACTACTACATTTTCAAAGAGTTGGCCTGGGACAACATCAACATGGTCGAACTCATCAGCACCACCAACGAATTCACCGTCGTCGTGCACGACGACGACATCCACCGCGCCTTTTCAATCCTGATGGACGTGAAGCGCGGCGCCGCCTTGTAACCGATTTTCCGTTGAAATGAAACCGAACTTCCAACAACTGCCGACCTCCCGGATCGTCGGGCCCGAGCCGTCGGAGATCTGCGCCGTCCGTTTCGATTCGCGCGCCGTCGCGCCCGGCGACCTGTTCGTCGCCGTGCGAGGTACCGTGAGCGACGGCCATGACTATATCGCCGCCGCCGTCGAGCGCGGCGCCTCGGCCGTCGTCTGCGAGACCTTGCCGCAGGGAGAACTGAACCCGTCTGTCTGCTATGTTCTTGTGGAGGACAGCGCCCGGGCTTTGGCCGAACTGGCCGGAGCCTTTTATGGACACCCCAGCCGGCAACTCCGCCTCGTCGGCGTGACCGGCACCAACGGAAAGACCACCGTCGCCACCTTGCTGTACGACCTTTTTACGGCCTTGGGGCACCGCTGCGGGCTGATTTCGACCGTCGTCTACCGCGTGGGCGACCGTCGGATCGACTCCACCCATACGACGCCCGATCCGCTGACCCTCAATCGGTTGCTGGCCGAGATGGTCGAGGCCGGGTGCGACTATTGCTTTATGGAGGTCAGCTCCCACAGCGTGGTGCAGCAGCGGATCGGCGGTTTGCAGTTTGCGGGAGGGATTTTCACCAACATCACCCACGACCACCTCGACTACCACAAGACCTTTGCGGAGTACATCCGCGCGAAACAGGCCTTTTTCACCCGGCTGCCCGGGGAGGCCTTCGCGCTGACCAATATCGACGATCGGAACGGCGAAGTGATGCTCCAGAACGCCTCGGTCGGTCGGCGGGCGACCTATTCGTTGCGCAACGCGGCCGATTACCAGTGCCGGATCGTCGAAGAGCTTCCCGACGGGATGCAGCTGTCGTTGGCCGGTCGCGACGTGTGGGTGCAGTTCATCGGGCGGTTCAACGCCTACAACCTGACCGCGATTTACGGCGCCGCCGTGGAGTTGGGACAGGACCCGGCCGAAGTGCTTCGTATCCTGAGCACCCTGCGTCCGGTAAGCGGCCGGTTCGAACAGATTCGCAGCGCCGACGGACGTTTGGCGATCGTGGACTATGCCCACACGCCGGACGCCTTGCAGAACGTGATCGACACGATCAACGAGCTGCGGCGGCCTGATGCCCAGCTGATTACCGTAGTGGGTTGCGGCGGGAACCGCGATGCGACGAAGCGTCCCGTGATGGCCCGCGTAGCTGCGGACGGCTCCTCGCGCGTGATTCTGACCTCCGACAATCCGCGGTTCGAGGAGCCGCAGGCTATTTTGGACGAGATGCGCGGCGGGTTGGACGCCGCACAATTGTCCCGGACGCTGACCATCGTCGATCGTCGGGAGGCGATCCGGACGGCGATCGCCCTGTCCCGTCCGGGCGACGTGGTGTTGGTCGCCGGGAAAGGGCACGAGCCCTATCAGGAGATCTCCGGCGTGCGCCATCACTTCGACGACCGCGAGGAGGTGACCGCCGCTTTCGCGTGATGTCGGCGTGCGGATAGAGAACAGGGGTAGAGGCGGCCAGTTGAAATGCGCAAGCATTTCCGTCCACGGGACGTGGGGCCCGCGCGAACAGAGATTAGGGCCGTCGGCAGCTTGAGGATGCGTCAGCATCCGTCTAAAGTTTGGCTTCGCCTTCCTCCTCGCCGCTCGGCAATTTGCAAACTATGTTTGCATTGCCCTCGCTGGCAGCGTCGGTTTTCTGGTTCTCTTTGTTCACAAAGAGAACAGTTCCAGCCGGGGCAATGACCAGACCGCGCGCCCCGCCTAAAGAGGGAAATCGTCAAAACTCGCTTGCGTGTTTTGACAAGATTTCCCCAAGGCGCGCGAAACAGAATAGAGAGCGGAACTGAGAATAGGGTAGAGGCTGCCCATTCCGAGTGCCGGGAGGTACCGCCCGCCGTCCCCTCAAACTGAACCGCGCGCCGCCGCCCAAGAAGGGCGAAAAACATCCGCCCGTTTAAGTAGGCAAGCGATTCAAAAAGTTGAAAATCAAAACTATGTAGGATGAAAAAGATTTTGGCTCTTTTTCTGCTTTTGCCCGTCATCGCCTCGGCCCAAGTCACCTTGAACCTCGCCGACCGTGCCGGAGAATCCTATCGCACCGTCCCCGGCGTTCGGGAGACCCGCGCCGTGGATCTGACCGAGACAGCCCCGTGACGGAAACCCTTCCTCCTCGACCCCTCCGGAGAACCCTGGCCCGACACCTCGTCGAGCTATACCTTTTGCGTCTGGGTTCGCGTGCCCGAAGACAGTCCGCAGCCGAAAGGCGGCTCCGTCATCGCCACGACCGTCGACAAAGCGCGACACGAAGGCGGTTTCACCCTCGGCGCCGCTGAGAACGGCTCCTGGTACGCCGGCATGACCGACACCGCCGGCCATAGCTTGTGGTACGAACCCACCGCCGAACGACAACCCCTGAACGACGGTCAGTGGCACCAGCTGGCCGTGACCTGCGACCGCCGGCGCGGCAAAGCCGCCTTTTACTACGACGGCTGCCAGACCGCCCTCTATAATCTGAAAGAGCTCGGCTCGCTCGACGGGCCCTTCCGACTGCGCATCGGCGGCCACGACGATTCCGAGTGGCACGCCTTCAACGGCTGCATCGATTTTGCCGTCGTCGACACGACCCTCTGGAGCCCCGCCCGGTTGTCCGCCGCATTCCGGCACATGCGGCCGCAGACCGCGCCCCTGACCGATCCGTTTTTGCCCCGACGGCTCGACACCTTGCGCATCATGGGATTCAACATCTGGCACGGCGGTAACGAGACCGGCGCAGTGGCCGGGCCTCGGCGCGTAGTCGACATCATTCGCGAATCGGGCGCCGAAGTCGTCGGACTGATCGAGACCTACGGCTCCGGGGCCCGCATCGCCGATGAACTGGGGTACTACTTTTACCTCCACAGCTCGAACCTCGCCATCCTGAGCCGTTATCCGATCGAGGCCGCCGAAGATATTTTCCGACCCTTCAACTGTTCGGCCGTCACCATCCGAGTCAGCGCCACCCAGACCATCCGTTACATCAACCTGTGGCTGCACTACCTGCCTTCGACCGACAGCCAGCTGCGCGACCGCGTTCCGGTAGATTCGATCCTGCGCGGCGAGTGGTCGACCCGGGCGTCCGAGCTGAAACAGATCCTCGCCGAAGCCTCCGCCGCCGGCCTCCTCGACGACACCCGGCCCACCTTCCTCTCCGGCGACTTCAATATCGCCTCTCATTTGGACTGGACGCCGGCGACGAAAAAGCACCACAGCGGGTACGTCATTCCGTGGCCCACCAGCCGGTTGATGGAGGAGGCCGGATTCCGGGACTCCTTCCGCGAACGCTGGCCGAATCCCGCTACCCATCCCGGCGACACCTGGTCGCCCGTCTCAAAAGACGAGTTACAGTACCGGATCGACTTCATCTATTACCGCGGCCCGGGCGTCCGCGTCGTGGATTCGCGGACGATCGACACCCACCCCGTCCGTTTTCCGTCCGATCATGCCGCCCTGCTCTCCGTTTTTGCGCTGGATTGATCCGGCGTCCAGCAGTGAAAAGAGTCGGGTGTATCCTCCGAAAAGGATACGCCCGACTCTCTTTCGCGCCAAAAGATCAGGCCGCGCTATTCCACAATCACCTCGTCGCAGAACAGCCACGCGTCATCCTTGCTGTGCCAAGCCGGCATCTTGCCGTGCCCCCGCGCAATCACCTTGATATAACGCGCCGTTTTGCCGATCTTGTCCTTAGAGACAGGCACCTTATGTGTCGGCTCATTCTTCGCCTCGCCCAGCTCGATCACCCCCAGCGACTCAAACGCCATCCCGTCCGAAGAGAGCAGGTACTCCACCGACGTCGGCGGCACGATCCAGTCCCCTCGCGAGTGCAGGAACTGCGCCGTGATCCGTTCCACCGGCACCGCCGCCCCCAGGTCGATCACCGCCTCCAGATCGTTGCCGATAAAGCCCTGCCACGCCGGATCCGCGAACCGCAACGCTCCCACACGGCCGTCCGTCAGCGCCCCGTCGCCCCCGCCCGAATACTTCGTGTACGGCTTCAGGTAAGTCACCCCCGCGCCCAGCGCCTTGTGCGCCGCCACCTGCTGCTCCGTCACCCCGTAGCTTCGTCCGTCCGGCCCGAACACCCGTGCCTTCACCACCCGCACATCGCTGATCTTCACCGGCTCCGTGTAAAGCGTCGACTCCGCCGTCGGCTCCGAGCTGTCCAGCGTGTAGCGGATCACCCCCTCCGGAATGTGGTTGTTCATCGTCACCCGGAAACTCCGCGGATCATCCGCGTCCTGCGCCACCGAGAAATCCATGTCCGGCACCACCTCCAGCAGGTCGAACCACGCCGTTCCCTCCGTCAGCAGCGTGATTGACGAATTCAGATACCTCGCCTCGCGTGCCGCCTTCGTATAAGTCGCGCTCAGCTCGTACTTCGTCCATTTGTCTGTCAACTCGAACTCCTGCGACGAGATATTCCCCAAATTGAGCCGGAACCGCATCTTTTCCCCCTTTTTCAGCCGGTTGATCGACGCCTCCGACGCCCGCGCCCACACCGTCATGATATAGCTTTTGCCCAGCTGGAGCGGCAGCGGGTAGAAGCTGACCGACGCCCCCTGTCCCGATTTCGGCGTGATCATCCGCAGCGAATGCCCCCCGTGAAACGCCACCCGCGAATCGATCGCATACGTCGCCCCCCGGTCTTTCCCGGCATTGCCGTAGACCGCCGCCGGCACATTGCCCGAGACGCTGTACTGCCATTCGAAACTCGGGTCGATCAGCAGATTGCTTCCGTTCACCGGCCGGTTGTCACTCGCAAAAGCCCGTTCCTCCGCCGGATCGGCGAACAGCTTGAAAATCTGCACCCCGAACGGCGCCAGCACCCCGTCGATCGTCCCGTTCACCACCTCCCGCACACTGTTGTCCGACAGGTCGTACGCCTTCCCGTTGAAGGTATCCGGCAGCACCAGCTTATAGCTCGCCGCCTCCGCTCCCGGGTTGAGGAGCACCGCCACCGTTTGTTTGCCCAACGTATACGTCCGCGCCTCCAACTTCGCCGCCGAAGCCACCCGCGGCGCCCGCTCCGTCCCCCGTTCGAAGAACGGCGTCAGCTCCTGAATCTCGCGACACGTCTTGGCATAGGTCTCCCACATGAACTGATTTTTCGGGAACCCGTTGAGCCCATGTCGGATAAACGACTGGAACCCCCGCGCCCCCTCTAATGCCGCCCCCCACGTCATCATACGAATTTCGGCCGGCGTCGGCTCGCGCGTCCAGAACTCCGCCCCTCCGAACGTCTGGGGCACGTACCAGATCGATTTTTCGAACTGCAACTCCTCGCGCAGCCCGCGGATCGTACCGATCACATCCGCCGCCGCCGAGTTCGGCACCGGATAGGTGTCCGCCATGATGATATCGCACGAATTGGCATAGTGTCGTCCCGGCCCCGCCGACATAATGACCAGCGTAATCGGATGGTACGGGTCTTCGGCTCGGATGATGTCGTAAATCTCCTCTAAGGTTTCCGCCGATATGCCCTGTCCCTCCGGTTCGTCGGCCACGTACCACGACAGAATCGCCGGATGATCCTTGAGCGCGCGGATTTCCTCCCGCAACAGCTCCATTTTCTTGGTTTTGTCCGTCGCCGCCGCTTTGGCTCCTCCGCCTCCGCCCGCGATGCTCAGCAGGTTGTAGTTCACCCGCATCCCCAATTGCGCCGCCCGGTCGAGGTAAGCGATCCGCTCCTTGCGCGGCTGTTTGCCGATGTTCTGGTACGGTGAAATGAGGTTCATCCCCCGCACCGCCTCCTCTTCGGCCAGCGTCGGCTGCACCGGCGAGTAGCAGTAGAACCCGCTCGGAATGACCGGCAGCCCTTCGGCCCTCACCACCCCCGTTAGGTAGTCGATCTGCACGCCGTTGTCCTTGTACGGCAGCCGGGTGAGCCTCACCGCGTACGTACTGTCTCCGACCCGCACCCGCAGCGTATTGTCCCCCGTTTTGAGCGCGTCGAGGGGTAGGGTATAGGTATTTTTCCCCTGTTTGGTCAGCGTCACCGCCGCTTCGCTGTCATCGAGCGCCGTCCGTTCGGGCGTTTGCTGTCCCGTGACGATGATCGTCGCCACCGAATCCCGTTCGGTGAAGTAGTTCATCCTCGGCAGCACTTTGATTTTCGGAGCAGCTCCTGCATTTCCAGCCGCCGTCAGCACGGCGAGCACCGCGCAAAAGAGAGTTTTGTTCATGAGTCTGTTGAAGTTGGATTAGTTGTAGGAACAAAGTTATGTTTTCCTTTCGAAAAGGCGATCCCCGCGCACGCAACAGAGATGGGGTTGAAGTTTGGGGCGAGGTTGTTAGGGTAGACCCGGCCAGAGCATCCCTTTAGGGACGCGCTCTAAAGTTTTTTTTTGTTCTTTCTGTTCACAGAAAGAACAGTTCTATCCGGGGCAGTGATCAGACCGCGCGCGACAGCTGGAGTAGGAAATCATTCAAACGCGAAACACGCGTTTGAATGATTTCCGCCAGCGCGCGGACAGGGAACGGGGTAGAGGCTGCCATTTGCCCGCCGCGGGCACGCGGGGCCTGCCCGGCCCGAGGGCAGTACCCTCCTGTAGGACAAACGCGCGCCGTCGCCTAAAGAAGCGATTCAATCATTTTGGCGGTGAGCCGAAATAGAATGAATCGCGCAAGGCGCGCGAAAACCCCAACCTCGCCCCTAAATCCGTCGCCCGCCCTCTTAAGCGGGCGGGCGACGGCAAGCGTGGCGGAGCGAAAGCGGAGCCGCAGTGAGGCGGACACGGGACGGAGAACTGGGCTCTGCTTTGGGCGGTGCTTTTGCGACCTTTAGGTCGCCGTCCTCGGCG
>NZ_JBQIQO010000048.1:0-12295 GCF_056799795.1 Rikenella sp. | reverse complement strand
CCTTGATTTTGAAATAAGCAGTCTGCAACCGGTTATCGAGCCCCGACTCCTTCCCCACCAGCACCATCGCCATCGGCCCCACCGCGGCATGCAGCGACCCGAAATTGACATCCTCCATAATCCCCACGACCTCGACCCCGCGCCCCGCCCCGACCTCCAGCCTGTCTCCCAACTCCAGCCCGTACTTCCGGCAAGCCGTCCGGTTGAAGATCGCCCACGTTCCCGGCTCCGCCCGGTCGTCCTCTTCGACGAATCCCCGTCCCTCCGCGATGCGAATCCCCATCAGCTCCGTGAACTGCGACGTCACCTCCACATTACCGAACTCGACGACCTCGCCTCGGAACCACACCCCCAGGTTGTCGTAACAATCCCGAAACATCGGCGCCATCGACAAAGCCACCCCCTCCACCGCCGGATCGTTCTCCAGCTCATTGAAAAGACTCTGCCGATCGGTGAAAATCTTTTTGCTCACCGGCATCTCGACCACCCCTCCGCGGTTCATCCCGATCGCCCGCGTAGCGAGGAAACTGTTCTGCAAATTCATGAACGCCGCACAGATAATCAACACCATCGAGACCGAGAACTGAAACCCCACCAGCACATTCCGCAACGTCCGTCCCTTCGGCGAGAGCCCGAAATTTCCCTTGACCGCCAGCGCCGGCGGAAACGACGTCGAATAGATCGCCGGATAGAGGCCCGCCGCCGCACCCGTCAACACCGCAATCGCCGCCCCGAGGAGCACCACACCGCCGTTGTCGCCCGGCAGCAGCGACGTCGCGAAATACGAGCCCAACGCCGACCGCCCGATATAAGCCACCATCCCCAGCGCCACAGCGTAGGCCACCGCCGCCGTCATCGCCGCCTCGGCGACCTGAGCCGCCCGCAACGCCGCCACCGACGACCCCAGAATCTTGCGCGTGTTGATATTCTTCATCCTCACCGGCGCGAGCGCCATCGAAAAATTCACGAAATTGATCCCCGCCACGGCAATCACCAGCACCGCGATCGCCAGCAGGATGCGCGTCGCCGTCCGACTCCCCTTCGGCGCCATATCGTGTACGATATCCGCGGCATAATAGATGTCCGCCAACGGCATCAGCCGCCATTTCGCCTCCTCGCTCTTGTCCGGATAGTCGATCCGCCCGATCGCCCGCTCCACCTCTTCCGCCTCCCCGGTCGAAGCGAGTTGCAGATAGATCTGGTAATTGCTCCAGCTCCACAAGTTGCGTTCCGCCTCTCCGACCGGCAGGTAGATGATATTCGAAAAGATCGAATTACGCGGAAAATCGCGATAGACCCCGCCGACCCTTACCGCCCGCCGCACCCCGATCGTCGAATCGGTCTCGGCCGGCGCCAGCAGCCTCCCCAACGCCGGTTCCGAACCGAAAAACTTGCGGGCCATACTCTCCGGAATGAGCGCCGCCCCCGGCTCGTCCAGCGCCGTCGCCGCATCGCCCTCCGCCATCCGCACGCCGAGCAGCGCCAGCCACTCATCCGACACCTCCCGCGTAGTCTCCTCATAGACCGTCCTATTTCCCTCCCGCTCCGCCACCACATTCAGCGTTCGTTCGCGTCCGTCCGCCACCGCCACCCGCTCGATCTGCGGCACCGCATCCCGAATCGCCTCCGCCAGCGGCAGCGGCAACGCAGGCGTGTACGATCCCGCCGGAATATTCTGTCGCGCCGACGAGACCTCCACCCGGAAAATCCGATCCGCCCCCGCATGGAACCGGTCGAAGCCATACTCGTAGTTCACCTGGATCAGAATGATGACGAAAGCCGCAAAAGCCGCCGCCAGACCCAACAAATTAAGCCCCGACGCCAGTTTGAACCGGCGGAGCGTCGTTATGAAATTCCGAAAAACCGTTTTCATTGCCTTCCTTGTGTTTAGTATGATTCACTCCCTCCGAAGCCTACTCCGTTTTGAACGCCTCCACCGGATTCGCCGTCGCCGCCCGCCAGCTCTGGATCGTCACCGTAGCTAAAGTAATGAAAAGCACGATAGCCAGCGACACCGCAAACACCCACCAGTAGACCGGCGTCCGGTAAGCGAACGTTCCCAGCCATTCACGCACCCCGTACCACGCCAGCGGAGCAGCCACCACGAAGCAGATCAACACCAACCGGACAAACGAGCGGTTGAACATCGCCAGAATCTCCGCTACCGTAGCTCCCATCACCTTGCGCACCCCGATCTCCTTCCGCCGGTACTGCGTCTCGAAGACCACCAGACCGAAGACCCCCACCAGCGAGAGTACCACAGCCAGCAGCGAGAAGACCGTAATCAACGTCGTCACCTTCAACTCCTTCCGGTACAGCGCATCGAACACCGTGTCATAGAACTCGATATCGACCGGATAGAGCGGATCGAGCTCCGCCACCGTCCGTTTGATATGCGCCGCCCCCGCGAACGGATCCCCCTTGATTTTGATATACGCCACCGAAAGATCATACCACGCCTCCTTGCCGAACTGATAGAAACACATCGGCGCGATCTCATTTCTCAACGACGCGAAATTGAAATCCTTTACCACCCCGACGATCGGCACCAGATCGGAGCGGTGTCCGAACACCCGGTCGTCGAGCGTCATATCGAACTCGCTCATCGCCGTCTGGTTGAAAATAAACGCCCCCGTCCGCAGGTCGTCCTCCTCCTCGAAGTCGCGCCCCTCGATCGTCGGCAGCCCCATCACCCGACAGAAATTCCACGACACCGGCAGACACGTAAAATGAATGCTCCGTCCGTCGGCCAAACCCCGTCCCCACCGCATATACGTATCCGAGCACCCGACCCTCATCCCGGAAAAAGCGACATCCTCGATCGACGCATCCTCCTTGAGCCGATTGACCAGCGTATTTTTCATCTCCGATTTCGCCAAATCGCGGCTCAAATTCACGATAACGACCTGGTCATGATCCATCCCCGTATCCAAGCTCCGCATATAGCGATTCTGCAACTGCATGAACATCGCCGCCACGATCAGACCCAAAGAGACCACGAACTGGAAACCGATCAGCGCCGTCCGCAGCTTACGACCCTTCGGCGAGAGACCGAACGTCCCCTTCAGCACCAGCGCCGGAGGGAACGAAGTGGTGTAGACCGCCGGATAGATCCCCGCCAGTATCCCGACGCCCAGAGCTACCCCCAGCCCCAACCAGATCACCCCGCTATAGGTCGAGAAAGAGATACCCCCCGAAATCAGTTCGTTGAAGCCGGTGTCCGCCAGCAGGTAGACCCACAACAGACCGAGGCCGAAACCCAACAACGAGATGCCCACCGACTCGAAGATCAGCTCTGCCCGCAGTGTCCCGACCGAAGAGCCCAACACCTTTCGTGTATTGATATTCTTGATCCGCAACGGGGTGAGCGAAGTGGCGAAATTGACGAAGTTCACAGCGGCGATACCGATCACCAACAGAGCGATGGACAACAACAGCGTCATCGTCGTCCGGTTGCCCTTGGGCGCCGTGTCGTACCCCACCGTCTTATCGTAATAGACCTCCTCTATCGGTTGCAGGATAAAGTTCGGTTCTCCCGAAATCCAGTCCGGTTTCCCGAACGCAGCATACGCCTGCGTCATCTGCCGGGCCGCCTCCTCCGGATCGCTTCCCGGCCACAGCGTCACGAAACACCAGTAATTCTGAGCCCCCCAACTGTTTTTGTGTTCCTCCGGCGCTATTTTTTGTTTGATGCAATTGGGCACCGAGCTGTTCGCCGGGAAATCGCGATAAACCGCCCCCACCTCGACCGTACTCTTCTCTCCCATCTCGAACGTCACCAACTTGCCGATCGCCGACTCCGTCCCGAAGAACTTCCGGGCCATACTCTGCGGCAGGATCAGTTTCGTATGGTCGTCGAACGCCTCCCGCGTCCCCTCCGTCAGCTCGTAACCGAACACCTCGAAATCGTCCGGATAGATCGTCGTGTACGGCTCGATATAAGCCACCTTCGCCCCGTTGCGCTCCAGAGAGACATACCGATTATCCAGATAACACGGCCTCATCGTCCCCTGCGCGATCGCCGGCGAGCCCGCCAGCAGCACATCGATCATCGGACGCGCCAGAATCGCCTCGTGCATCGTGCTGTCCTTCACCTCCACCCGGTATACCTGCCGCGGATACCCCTTGTCGAACCCCCGTTCGTAGCTCACCTGCATCAGGATCACGATAAAAGCCCCGAAAGCCACGCTCAGCCCCACGATATTCAACCCGCAAGCCAGTTTGAACCGCTTGATCGTCACCAGAAAATTACGTAAAAACATCCCGTTCATCATTTTTTCATCCATTACCGTTCGTAAAAATTCCCCGCCCTACTCCGCCAGCAGCGGAATCCCTTTGTAATAGTCCACCAGTTTGCGCTTCGCCTGCCACGTGAGCTCGGCATTGAGCAGCGTCGCCCGCGCCTCGAGCAGCTGGTTCGACGTCGTCTGCAAATCCAACGCACTGAGCAGCCCCTCCTGATACTTGTACCGGGCCACCTTGTAGGCCAGCAGCCGCGCCTGCACCTGTTTTTCGGCCTGAATCCGTTCGGCATACGCCCCGTTCAGGTCCAGCACCGCCTGCTCCACCTCCACGGCAATGCGTCGCTGCGTCTCGATATGCGTCTGCTCCGTACTGCGGAGGTTGTTGCGCTGCCGGATCAGGTTGCTCGGACGGCTCCACGCCGAGAAGATCGGCACGCTCAGACTCGCCGACACCGACTTCGACAAGTTATCCTTGAACTGTTTATGGAACGGCGTGGCATCGTGCTTCAGGTTTTTGAAATACGACGTTCCGATCCCCGCCGACGCCGACAGCGACGGGAAGAGCATCCCCTTCGCCGTCGAGAGGTCGAGCTTCGCCAGCCGGACATTCATCATCGACATCCGGGCGTCCGGCAGCATCGCCGTCGCCACCCCCACGATTTCCGAGACCTCCTCCGTTTCGGACGCCGGTTCGGCATACCGGTAGGCCGTATCGATCCGGATCGTCTCCTCGGGCGGGAAATTCATCACCTCCTTAAGCTGTAGTTCCCGCGTCCGGGCATTGTTTTCGACCTTCGTCAGGTTGTACTCATCGGCCGCCAGCGACGCCTCCAGCTGCGCCACATCCGCCGCCCCGCGCAACCCGAGCTCCTTCATGTGCCGTCCCTGCCTCAGATTCTCACGCGAAGCCTCGACCTGCTCCCTGGCCAGCGTCCGCGTGCGCAGCGTGTACGTATAGTTGAAATAAGCCGTCAGGGTCTCCAGCGCCACATTGTCCTCCGTCTGTTTCTGCTGTTCCTCCCCGCGGAGCTTCGCAATCTTCCCCGCCCGCGTGTTGTTGAGCAGCTGCAACCCGTTGAAGACCGTGATTCCGGCATTCACCCCATAGCTGTTATTCAACGTATTGACCGTCGTATAGGCATTTGTCGACGGGTCCACATTCCGTCCGAACCCGGCCGACAGTCCGACACTTCCGCTGAGCGACGGCAAGTGCCTGAGAATAGCCTCGTGATACGACACCTTCAGGTTGGCATTGGCCAGCTGCTGCCTCACCGCCCTCGGGCTGTTCTCGATCGCATACCGCATGCACTCCTGCAAGTTCCACACATGCAGCGAGTCGTTTTCGTGTCCGTAAACGCCCAGTATGCTCAACCCGCACACCCAGGCACATGTCATCCATTTTTTCATCTCGATACAATTCCGTTGTTTTCGGTTCGCGTGACTCGTCACGCCCCGCACCATTTTTCCGCCCAGATAACCACACAGCGTGCCAAACCATTTAATTCAGTCTTTATCAATGAATTACAATTCACACCATTTCCCCCGAGTGTCTATTTTTTTGACACTCTTGTCTATTTTTTTGACAATCCTATCCTATCTTTGCCCTGCCGAACGTTCATAAAAGTATCCGGTGCGATGCCTCAGACAGAGAGCGACAAAAGAGTTGGGCCGTCAGCAGTTTGAGGATGCGTCAGCATCCGTCTAAAGTTTTTTTGGTTCTTTTTGTTCACAAAAAGAACAGTTCCAGGCGGGACAAAGCTCGACCCGCGCGCGATCGCTGAAGTAGGAAATCATTCAAACGCATGATTTGCGTTTGAATAAGATTTCCGCCAGCGCGCGGAACAGTGGGTTGGGCCGAGGCTACCCGCGTTGTATAGGGGTAGAGGCTGGTAGTTGAAATGCGTCAGCATTTCCCGTCCACGGGACGTGTAGCCCGCTTGGCCGACGCATTCGCGTCATGGCGCGCGGCCGTTATTACTTTCTAGTTGCTCGCGCGCCGCCGCCTAAAGAGGGAAAGAGAATGCGAAAAGAGAATAATATAGGGTAGAGATAGCGTGCGAACAAAGAATGGCAACGATTTGGGATGAATTTGGTGCGGGTCGGAGCCAGCGTGGCCGGAAACGAGCCCCGCGAAGTTGCAGGCCTACGCCTGGGGTGGCTCCGGCCCGCGCGGCTCGTAGAGCCGCAGGAATCATTCCCCAAATAATTAAAACGCAGCACCCCATCCGTTTATTCCGAGAGGCAACGCAACTGAAAACCGTAACCGCGATAGCTCGTACTGCTGGTACCGAGACCGTGCGAACTGAAATTCAAATCCATGCCGTTGACTCCATTTGTGATGGAAGACCAACTGAACCCGCTGCCGCCGACGTACATAAGATTGCCTAATTGCCTTTCGTTACCTGCATCGCGGTAGCCCGGGGCGGGGTCACGCGGCCTCGAACAACAGGCTGCCTCCGGCCCAAGCGAACAAGACCCGCGTCACACGCCCCCCCCCGGGAACCCCATTTAGTTTATACCCACCCATACACCGACCGAAATATGAAAAAAGAGGGAACGATCATCGTCGTAGACGACAACCGCAGCATGCTGACCGCCGTCGAGATCCTGTTGAACGGCGTCTTCGAACGCGTAGTGACCCTCAGCAGCCCCACCCGCCTGCTGAACACCCTGCGCGAAGTGCACCCCGACGTCCTGCTGCTCGACATGAACTTCAGCTCCGGGATCAACAGCGGCAACGAAGGCCTCTACTGGCTATCGGAAGTCAAGAAAGCCTCCCCCGACATCGAAGTCGTCCTCTTCACCGCCTACGCCGACATCGACCTCGCCGTGAAAGCCATGCAACGCGGCGCCACCGACTTCGTCGTGAAACCGTGGAACAACGCCAAACTCGTCACCACCCTCCGTAACGCCCTCGCCCTGCGCCGTTCCCGCTCCGAAGCCAAACAACTCGGCGACATCAAACGCTCCTTCTCCACCGACAGCACCGCCGAGAACGCCATGTTCTGGGGCACCTCCTCCGCCATGAAACGGCTCCGCTCCATGGTCGAGAAAGTCGCCGCCACCGACGCCAACATCCTGATCACCGGCGAGAACGGCACCGGGAAAGAGATGCTCGCCCGCGAACTCCACCGCCTCTCGAACCGCCGGGACGAACTGATCGTCCCCGTCGACCTCGGCGCCATCCCCGAGACCCTGTTCGAGAGCGAACTCTTCGGCTACGTCAAAGGCGCCTTCACCGACGCCCGCAGCGACCGCGCCGGCAAATTCGAAGCCGCCTCGAAAGGCACCCTCTTCCTCGACGAGATCGGCAACCTCCCCTACCACCAGCAAGCCAAACTGCTCACCGCCCTGCAAAGCCGGAGCATCGTCCGCGTCGGGAGCAACACCCCGATCCCCGTCGACATCCGCCTGATCTCCGCCACCAACCGCGACCTCGACCGGATGGTCGCCGACGGCAGCTTCCGCGAAGACCTCCTCTACCGGATCAACACCATCCACATCGAACTGCCCTCCCTCGCCGAACGCACCGAAGACATCGTCCCCCTGGCCGAAATCTTCCTGAAGCGCTACGCCACGAAATACAACAAACCCTGCACCGGCTTCGACCCCCAGGCCCGGGAGAAACTGACCTCCCACACCTGGCCCGGCAACATCCGCGAGCTGCAACACACCGTCGAGAAAGCCGTGATTATGGCCGACACCGAATCGGTGACCGCCGACGAGCTCCTGATCTCGCGTCGGGAAGGCGAAGAGCCCGGCCCCCGTCCCGCCACCTTCTCGACCCTCGAAGAGATGGAACGCTCCATGGTCACCGAAGCCCTCAAGCGCCACGAAGGCAACCTCTCCGCCGTCGCCGCCCAGTTAGGCGTCACCCGCCAGACCCTCTACAACAAACTGAAGAAATATAATTTGTGATCGCCGCGCCCGGACAGCCATGCCCCCTCCGGAGCGACTTTACGCGGGACGCCGATGTGCCCATGAACGGTACCTTCCCCTATTACTCCGACGGCGTAGCCGGGGAAAAATACACCAATGGGAACTTCAAAGCCACCAACGGTCGTCTCTACAAGGTAAGCACCTCGGGCGCGGGAACCCCGCTCGCCTGGTACCCCGCCCCGGGCTTCCGCGACTGCGGCTACTATGGACGCGGAGGCCAACCCGACAACGTCGGCTACGGCGGATTCAGCTGGTCGCCCGCAGTCGGCGGCACCAACCGCATCTACGGCACATTTTTGAGCTTCTATACCCAACGACTCAACCCCAACAGCTCCGGCTACCGCGCCCACGGTGTCCAGTTGCGTTGCCTCGCAGAATAAACAGAGCCCTACCCCAAATAAAGACCGCAAATAAAGGCCGCCACCCCAACCAGCCTCAGCCTAAAACCGACCGCCGCCCCCAACCATCATACCACACAGCACCATGTACAAAGAACTGACCGCGCGCCTCCTACCTCTCCTGCTTCTGCTCTCCGTCTCCTCGGCCGGCGCCATCGTCACCCTCCTCCACCGCCACTACCTCCTCAGCAGCTGCTGCGCCGGCGCCGTTCTCCTGCTGCTGATCGCCCTTCTGCGGCTCTACAGCCGCACCACCCGCAAACTCGTCTTCATGTTCCACTCCATCGAGAACGGCGACTACTCCTTCAAATTTTCCGAAACCGCCTCGCGCCGCAACAACATCCTGATCAACCAATCCCTCAACCGCATCCACTCCCTGCTGACCAAAGCCCGCGACGAGACCATCGAACAGGAGAAATACTACCAACTGATCCTCGAAAGCGTCACCACCGGCATCCTCATCATCAACGACCGCGGCCACATCACCCAGACCAACCGCGAAGCCCTCCGCCTGCTCGGCATCCAGACCCTGACCCACATCAAGCAGCTCGGGCGGCTCGACGAACAATTCCCCGCCCTGCTCCGCGACATCGTCGCCGGCGAGAGCCGCCAGCTCACCTGCCGTTCCGAGCGCGGCTCCGTCACCTTCTCCGTCCACGCCTCCTCCATCGTCCGGCGCGGCGAGCCCCTCAAGATCCTCGCCCTGACCGACATCGAGAACGAACTATCCGACCGCGAAATCGAGTCCTGGATCCGCCTGATCCGCGTGCTGACCCACGAGATCATGAACTCCATCAACCCCATCACCTCGATCAGCGACTCCCTCGTCGAACGCATCGGCCCCGCCGACGACTCCGAGCTCCACCGCGGCCTCGCCACGATCAGCCAGACCGGCAAGAACCTGATCTCCTTCGTCGAATCCTACCGCAAATTCACCCGCCTGCCCACCCCGAGCCCCACCCTGTTCTACGTGAAAGAGTTCGTCGAGAACCTCTGCGCCCTCACCTCCGCCACCGTTCCTGAAAGAGCCCGCCCCGTCGAGATCGGCATCTCCGTCGAGCCCGAAGACCTGATCCTCTACGCCGACCGGAGCATGATCAGCCAGGTCGCCATCAACCTGCTGAAAAACGCCATCGAAGCGACCCTCGACGTCGCCCAGCCCCGGATCGACCTGACCGCCACCGTCGACAGCCGCGAACAGGTGATCATCACCATCGCGAACAACGGCCCGAGCATCCCGCCCGAAGTCGCTGACCAGATCTTCATCCCGTTCTTTACGACCAAGAACGGCGGTTCGGGCGTCGGCCTGAGCCTCTCGCGCCAGATCATGCGCCTGCACGGCGGCACCCTTCAGTATCGCCCCGGCCCGAACGGCACCGGTTCGATCTTCACCCTGACCTTCCGATAAAAACTTTTGCTGAAAGAAAAAAAGATGTCCCCCCAGAATCCCCCCTTGGAATCCGCCCGCCTGCTCCTGCGTCCCTGGCAGCTTTCGGATGCCCCGGCCCTCTTCCGCCACGCCCGCAGCGCACGCGTCGGCCCCCGCGCCGGCTGGCCCCCGCACACCTCCGAAGCCATGAGCCGCGAAGTCATCCGCACCCTCTTCAGCGAGCCCGAGACCTACGCCGTCGTACTGAAAAGCCTCGACGAACCGATCGGCTGCATCGGTCTGGTACCCCGCCGCCACGAGCACTACGGATCGATCGCCCCCGACCAGCGGGAAATAGGCTATTGGCTCGGCGAAGCACACTGGGGCAACAGCTATATTCCGGAAGCCGTCGAGCTACTCGCCGCCCGCTACACAGCCCTGTCCGATATCTCCGCCCTGTGGATCACCACCCGCGCAGACAACCTCAACTCCCAGCGCGTCGCCCTCAAGTGCGGTTTCGTCCGCCAGCCCTCCTTCACCGCCATCGACGGACACCCCAACGAGCTGTTTTTTAGAGACCTGGAAAGATAAACCCGCCCCTCTCATACAAAGCAGACGCGCCTACAGCTTCTTCCCATACGCCAAATCACCAGGATCGCCGATCCCCGGCACGATATACGACTTGACCGTCATCTCCTCGTCCACCGCCGCCGTCCAGAGCGTGACATGCTCCATCGGGAAATGCTTCCGGACATACTCGACCCCATCCGCCGACGAGATCACCGAGGCCAGATGCGTATGCGCCGGCACCCCACCCTTTTCGATCAGGGCATAATAGGCCAGTTCGATCGACGCCCCCGTCGCCAGCATCGGATCGACCACGATCAACACCTTTCCTTCGAGACTCGGCGTCGTGACCTGCTCCAGAACGACCTTCATCGTCCCGTCCTTGCTATACTTTCGGAACGCCGACACGAACGCATTCGACGCATCGTCGAACACATTGAGGAATCCGTTGTGCATCGGCACCCCCGCCCTGAGGATCGACGCAATGACGACCTCATCCGCCGGCACCATGACCTCCGCCTCGCCCAACGGCGTCACGACCGTTTCGGCCCTGTAGTTGAGCGTTTTGCTGATTTCGTAGGCCATCACCTCTCCCGTGCGTTCGAGATTCCGTCTGAAACGCATCGGATCCCGCTGCGTGACCTCATCGCGCAACTGCGCCACGTAGCGCGACAAAATCGTATTTTCCTGATTCAATACCTTAATCATATCCGTTTTGTTTTTGAACTCCCCCCTTCTCCCCGCCCCGATTTTCCCGGTTTCCGGACAATCGTTGCGCTCTCCGTGTAATGATTTACAAATATAAACTTTCCGAGCAACAAAACAACCCCGCCGTCCGTAAAAATGCCCTTTCCCCCGCCCCGGGCTTCCGCGACGCGGGCAGCAATGGACGATTGGGAGATCTGATGGGCATCGGAAATGACGGATTCAGCTATTCGTCGTCGGTGGAGGGCAGCAACAGGGTGTGCTTGTACTTCTATACGCAACGCCTCGATGCCAGCTACTTAGGCTATCGTGCCTACGGTCTTCAGTTGCGTTGCCTCTCGGAATAAACAGGAAGGAGAACCCCGCCCCGGGCTACCACGAGCGCAACGATGGAGCCTTGGCATATGTGGGACATCACGGCGCCAGCTGGTCGTCTTCTACGACCGGCTATTGGGGCTTTTATCTTTGGTTTCATCTGGGCCTTCTAAACCCCAGCGGTGCGAACGCTCGGGTCTACGGTTTTCAGTTGCGCTGCCTCTCGGAATAAACGCCGCGTGCCCGCGGAGGGCAATGGGCTGGAACTACCCTAACAACTGGCAGCCTCTACCCCATTTGCACTCCTGCGACTCGCAGAGTCGCGCGGGCCGAAGCCTCCCCCAGCGGAGGCCCGCAACTAACGTTGCTGGGGCCCCGCAGGCTTCGACCCTTAATATTCACTCTCGACGAAAGTGGGTCGGACGCCCGGGAGGTACGGCAACTTTCGACGCGCAAGCGGCGTGTTGCGGGCCGAGCGTGGGCAGGCGTCCGGCCCGCGCGACCCGTTGGGTCGCAAAAGCAACACCCCCATTCACCCCTTGACCAACAACAGCAGTCGCCGCCAGCGGAGAGCAGCAACGAGCCCCGACGAGTTGCAGCCCGCCGCGTGGGGTGGCGGCGAACTGCGCGGCTCAAAGAGCCGCAGAAGCTCGGCCTTTTTCTGTTGGGTTCGTCCTCGGCGCGCCCCCCACGCGCCGCTATAGCGTCGCCCTCGCCGAGGACGGCGATTCCGTGAGGAATCGCGCTACTCGCTCTCA
>NZ_JBQIQO010000047.1:0-13712 GCF_056799795.1 Rikenella sp. | reverse complement strand
CTCTGCGAGTCGCAGAAGTTCGGCCAACAGTTCAGCCCAACTAACTCACGGCCCAAAGGACTGCCCCGTGTCGGCATCATTGCGGCTCCGCTGTCGCTCCGCCGCGTTTCCGCGCGCCTCGCGCGATTCATCTATATTCGGCTCATTGCCGAAATAGTTGAATCGCTCCTTTAGGCGGCGGCGCGCGTCTAGGCACTGCCCCGAATGGAACTGTTCCTTTTGGCTTCGCCTTCCTCCTCGCCGCTCGGCAATTTGCAAACTACGTTTGCATTGCACTCGCTGGCAGCGTCGGTTGTGAACAAAAGGAACCGAAAAAACTTTAGACGGATGCTGACGCATCCTCAACCTGTCAACGGCCTTAACCAACGCGGCAGCCTCTACCCCAAGCAACCGGCAGCGGCAGCCCCAGCCCGAGAACCACAGATACAACGACCTAAAAGTCAAAGAAATACCCATGAACTCCTTTTTCAAGACCTTTTTTGCCAGCCTGCTCGCCATCCTCGTGAGCGGCATCTTCTTTTTTCTGTTCAGCCTCTTCGTATTCGCCGGACTGCTCAGCGTGCTCAGCTCCTCCGGCTCGCGGAGCCAGAAAGGGAAGAGCCACCTGCAACCCCATAGCATCCTGCACATCGACCTCTCCCGCCCCATCGTCGACAAACCCGTCGACAACGCCCTCGCCCTGTTCGACTACAGCGCCCTCAGCTTCCGGCACCAGACCACCCTGCTCGACGCCGTGAGCCGGATCGAACTCGCCTCCCAAGACCCCCGCATCGACGGCATCTACCTCGAGCTGCCCATGGCCCTTCCCACCTCCCTCGCCACCCTCTACGAACTCCGGCAAGCCCTGACCACCTTCCGCGAGAGCGGCAAATTCATCATCTCCTACGCCGACCTCTACTCCCAAGGCAGCTACTACCTCGCCACCATCGGCGACAAAATCTACCTCAACCCCCAGGGCGGCCTCGCCTGGGAAGGACTCTCCGCCAACGTCCTGTTTTACAAAGGCCTCCTCGACAAACTCGGCATCCGCGTCGACCTCATCCGCCACGGCCGCTTCAAAGGCGCCGGCGAACCCCTCATCCTCGACCGGCTGAGCGACGAAAACCGCCAGCAACTCACCTCCATCACCCACTCCACCTGGGACTACCTGTGCCAAGAGATCGCCCAGTCCCGGGAATTGAACCCCGACAGCCTCCAAAGCTACGCCGACCGGCTCGCCGTCGCCACCCCCCGGGACGCCCTTCGCCTCCGGCTCGTCGACAGCCTCCTCTACCGCGATGAACTTCGCGACCGACTCAACACCCTGAGCCACAACACCGACGACCCATCAGACGACCCCCGCCTCATCCCCCTCGCCGACTACCACGGCAACCCCGCCACCCCCACCGCCGACCTCCTCGGCAATCCCGACTCCGATAACGGAATCGCCATCGTCTACGCCTCCGGCGACATCGTCGACGCCGGCGACCCGAACGAACAGATCGTCGGCAACACCCTCGCCGAGACCCTCGGCGAAATTCGCCGCGATCCCGACATCCACGCCGTCGTCCTGCGCGTCAACAGCCCCGGCGGCAGCGCCCTCGCCTCCGAAATCATCTGGCGCGAAGTCCGCCAGCTCCGCCAATCCGAAAAACCCGTCATCGTCTCCATGGGCGACTACGCCGCCTCCGGCGGCTACTACATGAGCTGCGCCGCCGACTACATCCTCGCCGCCCCCACCACCCTGACCGGCTCCATCGGCGTCTTCGGTCTGGTCGTGAACCTCCAGGAAGGCGCCTCCCGCCACCTCGGCATCACCTCCGACGGCGTCCGCACCGCCCCCGGCGCCGACATGGGCAACCCCTTCCGTCCCCTCAGCCCCGCCGAACGCCTCTATATCCAGAACGGCGTCGACAGCGTCTACAACCGCTTCCTGCAAGTCGTCTCCGAAGGGCGCAGCCTCGGCCTCGACACCGTCGACACCCTCGCCGGCGGACGCGTCTGGACAGGCCTCCAAGCCACCGAACACCGCCTGACCGACGCCACCGGCACCCTTCGCGACGCCATCCGTCTCGCCGCCCAGCGAGCCGGCCTCTCCGACACCGACTACGCCATCCGGCAATACCCCGAACCCGAAGACCCCACCTTCGCCACCCTGCTCGGCTCGCTGAGCGGCAGCATCGTCGCCCGCCTCGGCCTCGGCAGCAGCCCCTCTGCCTCCACCGGCCCCCGCCTGCTCGACCGCGAACTCGAACACCTCCGGCCCCTGATCCCCCGGAGCGGCATCCAGGCCTCCATGCCCTTCACCCTCGAATGGCGCTACTGAGCAAAAAAGTGAACGAATATAAACCCCATGTTGTAACACAATCGGCCCTACGACTACTTCTCGCACCGATTATGTATAAATGTTACAATAAAGTTACTATATTCTGTTTAAAAGTTACAACATTTTATTGTAACTTCCCGCCTCCGCCCTCCCGTTTTCACCCCGCCGCGCGAGCCCCCCGGAGACACCGCACAACCGACTTGTAACCAATATAATAGCACATTGAAACTGCTCGGACAAATACTGGCCGCCCCGTTAGCCTGGCTCTACGGCGGCGTGATCGACATCCGCCACCGGCTGTTCGACTGGGGCGTGCTGAAGAGCCGCGAATTCGACATCCCCATCATCTGCGTGGGGAACATCACCGTCGGCGGCACCGGCAAGACCCCCCACACCGAACTCCTCATCGAGCTGCTCTCCAGCGAGTTCCGCGTCGCCGTCCTCTCGCGCGGCTACAAACGGAAGACCAAAGGCTTCCTGCTCGCCACAGTGACCAGCTCCTTCAAGAAAGTCGGCGACGAACCCAAACAGATCAAACTCAAGTACCCCGACATTCCCGTCGCCGTCTGCGAACGGCGCGTCGAAGGGATCGAACGGCTGCGCGAAGCCCATCCCGAAGTCAACCTCATCATTCTGGACGACGCCTTCCAGCACCGCTACGTCGAACCGTGGGTCAACATCGTCCTGATGGACTACCACAACCCGGTCTACGAAGACCGGATGCTGCCCCTCGGCCGGCTGCGCGACCGCCCGGCGCAACTCTCGCGGGCCCAGATGGTCGTCGTCACGAAGTGTCCCGAGGAGATGAAACCCCTCGACTACCGGATCGTCAGCAAGAACCTCGACCTCTATCCGTACCAAAGCCTCTACTTCACCCGGATGGTCTCGCAGCCTCCCAAGCCGCTCTATCCGGCTTACGGCCAGCCGGATACGCTGCCCGAAGGGACGCCGGTGATCGCCATGGTCGGGATCGCCAACCCGACCCGTTTTCTGGCCGGGCTCGAATCCCGCTACGACCTGCGGCAGACATTCGTCTTCCGCGACCACTACACCTTCAAGATGAAGGACATACACGCCGCCGAAGAGGCCTTGTCCGGCTGTCCGCCCGAGACCGTCGTGGTGGTGACCGAGAAAGACGCCGTCCGGCTCATGAACAGCCGGAAAATCAGCGACGACTTCAAACGGAGACTCTACTACGTCTCCATTCGCGTGGAATTCTTGGAAAACCGGGAGAGCGACTTCCGGCGACAATTGGAACAATATGCCAGAGAAAATCAGAAATACAACGTCCTTCATCCGGAATAGACTGGGAATCAGCCCTTCGACCCCGCCCGAAGTCGGTATCGTGCTGGGTTCCGGCTTAGGCGCGCTGACCGAGCGCATCGAAGTGAACTCCACATTGAGTTACAGCGAGATACCGGACTTTCCACGCTCGACGGTCGAGGGACACAAAGGGCGCTTCATCTACGGAGTGCTGGGCGGTCGTCGGGTGATCGCGATGGAGGGGCGGGTGCACTACTACGAGGGGTATCCGATCCGGGAGGTGGTCTTGCCGGTGCAGGCGATGTGCGACCTGGGGATCGGCACGCTGATCGTGTCGAACGCGGCGGGCGGCCTCGACCCGCGTTTCGCGGCGGGCGATATGATGGCGATCGAAGACCACATCAACCTGATTCCGAACCCGTTGATCGGGCCGAACGATCCGGAGGCGGGCGTGCGGTTTCCGGACATGAGCGAGCCGTACGACCGGCAGCTGATCGCCCAGGCCCATCGGGTGGCCGAAACGCAGGGAGCGGTTCTGCATCAGGGGGTTTATGTGGGGACGACCGGGCCGAGCTACGAGACGCCGGCCGAGGTACGTTATTTCCGCCAGATCGGCGGCGATGCGGTGGGGATGTCCACGACGCCGGAGGTGATCGCAGCGCGGCACCGGGGGGTTCGCGTATTCGGCCTCTCGCTGATCACGAACGTGCTGACGGGGACGGGGGTGAAGCTGACGCACGACGAGGTGATCGCCGCGGGTCGTGAGGCGACGCCGCGGATGTGCGCCTTGGTCGAACGCTTCGTCGCGGAGTTGTGAGCGGCAAGCGACCGGTCGGGATTGTCCAAAAATTAGACAGTTGGTGTCAAGAAATTAGACACTCCGGCCCGAAAAGAGTTTTGCGAAACCGCTCGGGATCAGGACGTTGAATCGAACGGCACGATTCTGGCTCGGAATCAGCGAAATCAATCTCGTTTCCCTATGAGCAACTCTCTCCAACTGAAGGCCTTCTGGAACTTCCTGCAACGGAACAAGCTCTTTACCGCCATCAATATCTTCGGATTCGCCGTATCGCTCGCTTTCGTCGTACTCATCGGGCTATACGTACAGGACGAACTGTCGGTCGATGATTTTCAGGCCAATAAGGAGCGGATCTTCCGGCTCGAATACGCCGAAAGATCGAACCTGCCGCCCGCTTTGGGGGCCGCGGTGGCGGCACGGTATCCGGAAATCGAAGCCGTTACCCGCATCTACGCTTGCGACCTCACCGTCGCGCCCATAGCCGGATTCACCGCCGAGGAGAACACCGCCGACGGACTCTTCGTCGACTCTTCCTTTTTCTCCATCTTCTCCTATCCCTTTGTCGAGGGGTCGCCCGCTACCGCCATGCAGACCCCGCGCGACGTCGTTCTGACCCGTCGGTTCGCCCGGCGAATCTTCGGAAACGAGTCGGCAACGGGACGGACGCTGCACATCGGCAAGCACGACTTCACGGTCGGCGGCGTGGTGGAAGACTTCGAACACACCGTTTTCCGGAGCTCCGACATCCTGCTGCCGGTCGAAAAGGCGTTCGCCGTCGCGTATGGAATAGACGACCCGTCCCTGATGGCTGTCATCAACGGAAACTATGACTTCGGACTCTATCTGTTGGGCCGGCCCGGCAGCGACCTTGCGACCCGGCTCGACACCGCAGAGCTGAACCGCCTTTTTCTGGAGGATCTTCAATTGGATCTTTTCCGGTCGGAGAACATCAATCATCCGCGGCTGTGCCCGTTGAAAGAGGTCTACCTCAGTCCGATTCCCGGCCAAGGCACCCGTTCCAACACCCGCACCTATCTGCTGATTCTCGGCGCGACGGCCGCGCTGATCCTCCTTTTCGCCGTCATCAACTACATCAACCTGTCGGTGGCCCAGAGCGGATTCCGGGCTCAGGAGGTCGCCATGCGGAGGCTCTTAGGAGGGTCGCGAGGCAGTCTGTTCGCGGGATTCATCGTCGAGTCGCTGCTGCTCTGCCTCGTCTCGTTCGGGATCGCCTTGCTGCTCGCTTCGACGGCAGAACCGTGGTTCCGAACCGTCATGCAGAGCGACATCTCGGTCGCCAAGGGCTTTACGACCGGGAATGTCGTCCTGGCGTTGGTCGGTGTCGGACTGATCGGGACGATCTCGGGACTCGTGCCGGCCTATGTGCTGACGCGTACCGAACCGATCGATATCGTCCGGGGGACTTTCCGGCGGCAGACCAAGATGGTCTACAGCAAGATACTGATCACGTTCCAGTACGGCATCACCATCGTGCTGATCGGCTGCACGATCACGATCGGGAGGCAGTTGGACTTCATGCGGCACAGCGACCTGGGGTTCGACAGCGCGCATGTAATCATCTGTAAAAATCGGTTTACCGCCTCGCAACGGGACGCTGTACGAGGCGAATTGATGTCGATTCCGGGCGTGACGGCCGTTTCGTTCGCCGACAATCTTCCGGGTATCGGTCATTATAATGGCTGGTATGGCCATTACGATCTCGACCAGCGGTTACACGATCTGGCCGGTTTCAACGGCGACTCGGCTTTTCTGAATGTGCTGGGCATCGTGCCGCTGCGGGAGACGGGCCGGGTGAATGCGGACGGGAGGCGATATTGGCTGACGGAGACGGCCTGGCGCGATCTGGAGCTGGCGGAAGACGCGACGGAATATACCCGCGGCGAGAATCCTCGCTACAACTTTGCGATTGCCGGTCTTTTGCGGGATTTTCACGCCGACAACTTCACCGAACCGATTCTTCCGGCGGTGGTGTGCGTCATTCCGGAGTACCGGGGGCGACAGGTGCTGATACGGGTGACACCCGCCGCCGGCTGGGCTGTGATGGATCGCATCGCGGAGGTCTACAACCGTCATGCGGGAGGGAACTATTTCAATGGCCGTTTCCTGCAACAGGACATCGACAACCAGTATCGCACCCAACAGCGGATGGGCGAGATGGTGGGGGTATTTGCGCTGCTGGCGATCGTGATTTCGGCCCTCGGGATGCTGGCTATGGCGACCTACTTCATGCGCCAGCGGGAACGAGAGGTGGCGGTGCGGAAGGTGTTCGGCTCGACTTCCCGACAGGCGCTGACGCGAGTGATGGCGGCGTTTCTGAAATTAGTCGGGGTGGCTTTCGTCGTGGCGGTGCCGGTGATCGGGTATCTGATGAGGGGGTGGCTGGCGGGATATGCCTATCGGATTCCGCTGTCGTGGACGATCTACGCGTTGGCGGGAGCGGTGGCGCTGCTGATTGCCGGAAGTTCGGTCTTGTGGCAGTCCTGGCGAACGGTACGAGCCAATCCGGTGGATGTCTTGCGCAAATAGGTCCGAAACGATCCGATGGCGGAGAGCTATTCCGCCATCGGATGAACGATGTCGCTGATCTCGGTCACCCGGTCTGTCCAGCCGTTCATCACCAAGGCCGGAGAATGGGTGGCCAAAATCAGCTGAAGGTTCGGATTCAGCGTCCGAACGTCGTCGATCACAAGCATTCCGAAGATCGAATAAGCCCTTTCAAGAAATTTACAAACCACCCTCAAAGGAAGAACATATATTCTACACCAAATAATCTATAAATCACCCTGCATTTAACTACAACAAAGACAATAAGATTTACTTTGAAATATCATTCAAGAGCCATTCCTGCATCCTAAAAAACGTTCGTTAAACGGCTCTATAAAAGGAGGGATATTAGAAATTATAAGTACCTTTGCAACTCTTTGATACTCCGACTCACTAACTAAATATGCCTCGCTTGTAGTCAGGATATTTATTGGTGCGGATAATCGAACGATTAAACGGACACTGAATGTTATTCAATTCTTTTGAATTCGCGATCTTTTTACCCATAGTTTTTTGCATTTATTGGTTCGTTGTCAATCACAAACTCAGGCTACAGAATCTCTTTATCGTTGGAGTCAGTTATTTGTTCTATGGTTGGTGGGACTGGCGTTTTCTCTTGCTAATCGCACTTACGACCGTTTGCAGCTATTTGAGTGGCACGCTGATTGAAAAGTACCGTGACAAACGACATGCAAAAATTATTGCAGCTGCTAATATCATACTGAATCTCCTGATTCTATGCTTATTTAAATATTTCAACTTTTTTTCAGAGAATCTCATTCGTATTTTCCGTTTTTTCGGCACCGAGTTGGATTGGGTGACACTCGATATTTTGCTGCCGGTCGGTATCTCGTTCTACACTTTTCAGGCACTTTCTTACACCATTGATGTGTATAAACGCAAGATAGAACCGACACACGATCCAATTAGTTTCTTCGCCTTCGTGAGCTTTTTCCCGCAACTGGTCGCAGGGCCTATCGAACGGGCAACCCAACTGTTACCTCAGTTCTATGTCAAACGGCAATTTGATTATGTCAAAGCGGTGGATGGTATGCGGCAAATACTCTGGGGGTTATTCAAAAAAATCGTCGTGGCCGATAACTGTGCGGTAGCAGTCAATGAGATATTTGCCAACTATCTGAATCAGAGCGGAAGCACATTACTATTGGGAGCGATCTTATTCACGTTCCAGATTTACGGCGATTTTTCAGGGTATTCCGACATGGCAATCGGTACGGCACGCTTGTTTGGCATCAATCTGATGCGTAATTTCAATTACCCGTACTTTTCCCGAGATATTGCAGAGTTTTGGCGAAGGTGGCATATCTCGCTGACAACATGGTTTCGAGACTACATCTATATCCCGTTAGGAGGTTCCCGAGGTACCAAATGGCAATCGTTTCGCAACACAATGGTAATTTTCCTGGTCAGCGGACTATGGCATGGGGCTAATTGGACGTTTATCATTTGGGGTGCGTATCATGCATTACTTTTTGCACCCTTGCTTCTGCTGGGACGAAATCGTAAATATACTGGCGTAGTAGCCGAGAACACAGCGTTCCCGTCATTCCGAGAGTCGATACAGATGGTGACAACCTTTGCATTAGCTGTAATCGGTTGGATTATTTTCCGCGCAGAGAATATCAGACAAGCATTCGATTATATAGGACATATGTTTAATCGTTCGCTGTTTTCAATGCCAGTCGGGGGCAAAAAAGCGCTGCTATTTGCAACGATACTAATGATGGTCGAATGGATCGGTCGACGAAATCAGTTCGCACTCCAATGTTTGCCGCACAACAGAATTGTACGCTGGGCGATTTATTATGCAGTGGTCACCGCGATCGCTTTGGCTGGAGGCCAACAAGCGACTTTTATTTACTTTCAGTTTTAGAAAACAATGAAAAAATTTATCCTATACACACTTTTATTTCTTCTGCCGATAATCATCTGCTTTACGTTATTGGAGTGGACAGTACGACACATTCCGAATTCGTATGCTTACAAAGCTGAATTAATCGAACAATATAGCAGCAAAGCTCAAGTATTGATACTCGGTTCATCGTTAGCGTATTGCCATATCAATCCGGATTCACTTAGCCTACCTGCAATCAATCTGGCCAATTCAGCTCAACCGCTCAATTACGACAAGTTTCTGTTTGACAAGTATGCCGGAGCAATGTCTGAACTTAAATATGTCATATTACCAATTACTTATTTCACTTTTTCCACTGATTTGGAAGCATATATCGGTGTGGGACGGGATGTCTATTATGCCCAATTTCTAAAATACCCTTACCCCATGAAACCCGAGTATCACTTTCAAATGTGGAACTTCCGGGAAACACTACGCAAGATTAAACAACATTATATTGATCATAAAGAAGACATCGAATTTGATTGTCGTCCCAATGGATTTTGCGCTTTGAGCATCGAACGGCGTTTAGCTGCAGGAGACGGATGGAATAATGGAACGAGAGTGGCTACGGGTTACCGGAAGATCAATGATCAATACATGGCCCAACGTATGGCGGGTTGTGCACGGATGATTGAGCAAATGGCCGATCGGTGTGCTGGACGGGGAATTTCGATGATTCTGTACACGCCTCCCGTTACACGTAAATTTCGTGATGCAATGGATTCGGCTCAGTGGAATACGATCTTACAGACAACTCAACAAATCGTAGCAACACATTCCAATATAAGTTACTATAATTTCATTGATAACGAACTGTTCTGTGATGATGATTTCAAGGATGCGGATCATCTACTGGAATCAGGCGCAAACAAGCTCACTCTGTTGCTGGACCGCATTTTGAATCAATGAACAACTTTACTGTTACCACTCGTGACCGCACGATCGATAATATCCGCGGATTCGCCATTTTTTTGGTCGTTGTGGGGCACTGCATTATGCGATTTTATGAGTATAATGCGGCTTTTGCAGACAACTATTGGTTCCGATTGATTTATTCATTCCACATGCCGCTCTTCATGTTTGTCGGCGGCTGGGTTGCTTGGCTGACTTTTGACGGAACACTTACAAAACTCAAAAAACGTACATTGGCACTACTCATTCCGTTTGTCGTGTGGAATGTAGTGAATACGCTCTATTTATGGGTTATCAACGGAGGATGGGACGACGGTTACTGGAGATATTTGGCGATGGGACAAGGGTTCCTGTGGTTCTTCTACTCAATGTTTTTATGTTACGTATTACTTTATACGTTGCTCAAACTGCCTGAAACATTACAAGCCGTGGCGGCGATAGCCATATGTGCAATCATGCAATCCGTTCACCTCAAAATATTTGAACTCGGATGGGTTAATTGGTACTTCTTCTTTTTCTTCAGTGGTTATTTTATCTCTAAATACAAGCGACTGAACCCGGTCAAAAACAGTTGGGGATTAACTATAACGCTTTGCGCAGCAGGAGTAGCGATGGGTAGTATGTGGCACCCTTCAAGGTCGGTCGACTCCCCACATTTGGCATTTATCGCCCAAAACAAATATTTACTGTTCATATGGCGATATACGGTGCCACTAACGCTAATCGCGGCTTGTTTCTCGCTTTTCTATATGCTTGCGAATCATTGGCATGCCGACCGCATTGGTCAAACCATCGGGCGATACACGATGGAGATCTATATCCAAAATTATGCGTGGATATGCCTGATTGTCGGAATTTGGAACACTCCGCGATTCTATTGGCTGGAAACGATAGTCATAACCACCGTTACACTGGCGGGTTCGGTCTACTTGGCCAAACAGGTGGAACGACACAAAACACTTGGTTTTTGGTTGCTCGGCAAGCAATAGAAAAGAGACATACAAAGATCTATTTGTAGAGCCCTTTGCTCTTCATCTCTTCAATACTCTGTTCATAACGATCGGCCTGTATTTCTTGACTATCGACCCATGCTGCAAAACGACCGATACCTTGATCGAACGACACCGAAGGAGTATAGCCCAGCAATTTGGTAGCGAGCGTCAAATCGGCGTAATTGTGCCTAATATCACCCAAACGATAGTTGCCCGAGACTTTGATTTCGACGTTTGAATCGTATTTCTGCTGAAGTGTCCGAGCTACTGTTATCACATCAATCGGTTTGTCTGCCCCGACATTGAATGTATGATAATTAGCCTCGTCCCGTTCCAGCCCGAGGATCGTGGCAGCTACTACATCATCGATATAGACAAAATCGCGGCTTTCTTTCCCGTCTTCGAAGATATTGATATCTTTCCCATTTTTGATCAACGTGCTGAAGATAGATAGGATACCCGTGTAGGGATTACTGAGCGACTGGCCAGGACCGTAAACGTTTTGGTAGCGAAAAGCCACTGCAGGAATACCGAGAGATTTACCGGCTACGAGCACCATTTCGGCCTGCATTTGCTTGGTAAGCCCATAAATCGATGTAGGATGGATTTTGCTCTCTTCGTCTGTCGGCCTCAATTCAACGGACGAACCGCACAGTGGACAGGTGCATTCAAAATTACCGTGTTGCATGGCCTCGTCACTGCGTTCCGTCGGATAAACATCACCGCAGCAAGAGCAGTGGTATTTGCCTTCACCATAAACAGCACGTGAAGAAGCAATAACTATTTTTCGTATCGAATGCTTCGTATTAGCCAAAATGTCGAGCATCAAGGCCGTACCGCCAACATTAACAGATGTATATTTTTCGATTTCATACATGGATTGCCCGGTCCCCGTCTCAGCTGCCAGGTGCACCACTGCGTCTTGACCTTCGAGCGCATCGAGCCACACACCACGCTCAGTCACCGATCCTTCAATAAAACGCACCTTGTTCTCGATACTTTTGAAAAGTGGAGAGGTGTGTTTGGGATCGTCTCCGTGAATTTGAGGACTCAAATTATCCAACACCGTGACTGTGTATCCTTTTTTGATAAGCGACAGAGCTAAATTTGAGCCGATAAACCCGGCCCCTCCTGTAATCAGTATGTTTTTCATATTTCGTTTATTTTCCAATCCAATTCTTAACTGCTTTGAGGGGCTTGTAAAGTCCCGTTTTACGAAGCCAGTCGTAGCGATGTTCTGCCCGATAACGAGCTGTCATTTCTGCGTCAAATAGTATACGCATCTGTTCGATGGAGTTGGGCAAGCCCCATTTGGCTTGCATAGCTGCATAGTTTTTGTCAAGAAAATAGTTATTGTTTTCTACCGCCGAACGATACCAATCCTCCGAAGTCCCGGCATGTGCACCGCCGCTCGAGGCCGTACGTGGCAAATTGACCTGTACGGCTGTTGAATCATACATGATCTTTTTACCCGCCAAAGAAGCCCGGATCAAAAAGTCGGTTTCTTCACGGTAAGCATTCCCTTGATAGCAGGTATCGAACTGCAGATTGCGAGCCAATTGAGTGGAAACCAGGAAACAAGCTTGTACGAAAGGTACTTCAAGCGGCTCTTTATACGACAACGAAAAATCGACCCGCATTGTGCTCAGGTCAATGATCTGTTTGGGATCGTCAGCCAAACGGTCGTTAGCCGCTACAAAATCCTGAATTCTAAAGATTTGTTCTTCTCGCAGCGCGTATAGAGCTTTAGCACCGACAATATCAGCATCATAGGTTTGCAATGTATCCAAAAGCCGCGCAATCGTACCCGGACAGATAATCGAGTCATCATCACCAAAATAGATATACTCAAATCGAGCAGCGGCAATACCTCGATTTTTAGTGAATCCTTGTTTTGAATTAACTTCATTGCGAAGATATCTGATCTGGGGATATTGAGCCATTAACTCGCGTATCACCTCGGCAGTATGATCAGTCGAAGCATCATCCACGACGATCACTTCTCCCACATATTCCTGCAAATAGGTAGGCAAGGTCCGCTTCAAGATATGGGCACGATTATAAGATGGCACCACTACGGATACCCGGCAATTTTTACTCATTCACAACTGTCTTTTGGACGATACAAAGATACAAAGGTTTGCCAATTCCTAATTGGGGCGAAATTTGTACTTTTGTAATCAGACTTGTCAGGCCATACCATTTATGAGTAATTGTTCAAAAAAAATATTGATCATTTCATACGTAATTCGCAACAAAACGGGCGGTGGGACAATCAATCAACGCAATATAAATTTGCTCAAAAATACATTTAGCGACTTATCTGTTCTTTATATAGATCCTGACAGTCCAAAGGCGCGCGTGTCTATGTGGGGCAAACTTCGAGACAGGCTACGGGTGGTAGTCGGAGGATTAAGTGCGGCCTACCTTGAACAGATTAAAAAGACGATTGCGGCTCAACAGCCCGACATAGTGTTTCTCAATCAGTCATTATTCGGTGCTGTAGCTAAAGTAGCAAAAAAAACGGCTCCTGCGGCCCGGGTTATTACGTTCTTTCACAATTGTGAAGCACAGTATCACCAAAGTATGTACCGCATCGATCGATCCGCAGTGACATACATCAACTTGATTTCGAGCCGTAAGGCTGAACATATGGCCGTTCGATACAGCGATCAATTAATCGCGATGAATAGCCGCGATGCAGAAAATATCAGAAAACTGTACGGCAAATCGATCGATCTTTTACTACCCACTTCTTTTACTGATAACGGCGGAGCATCTTATGCGCCTTCGCCGACCGGAAAGCCGTTAGAATTGCTTTTTGTAGGCTTTAATTTTTTTGCCAATGTGCACGGTCTGGAATGGTTCTGCCGCGAAGTCATGCCTCGGATTGACAATGCCCGGCTAACCATTGTGGGCCGCGAGATGGAACAAGAACGCACGCGATTTGAAAGCGAA
>NZ_JBQIQO010000046.1:0-15697 GCF_056799795.1 Rikenella sp. | reverse complement strand
CAAATTGCCGAGCGGCGAGGAGGAAAACAAGCGTAGCGCAGTTAAAAAGTAGGCAAAAAGCACATTCAAGGGGGACTTACATCCCCCTTGAAAATCCCCCGACGGTTCTTTCAGGTAAAGGCGCCTTGGTAAAGGAGGCCGGCTATTTAAGCCGAGACTGCCCGGTTCGAGTGCCGAGCGGCACCGCCCCGGGCTACCGCAACTACAGTACGGGCGCACCAAGCAGCATCGGAATTGGCTACAGCTGGTCAGCCACCCCGGTCAATCAGACCATCCATGTACGATGTCTGGATTTTACGACTCAGAATCTTACTCCCGAAAACGCTCATAACCGTGCCCACGGCATTCAGTTGCGTTGCCTCTCGGAATAAACAGTACCGAGCCGCACCCCCGGGCTACCGCGACGCAGGCAATGTCGGGCGCATGGGCGCTCTGACGCACGTCGGCAACTATGGCTCCTGTTACTCGTCTTCAATCAGCAGTAGCAAAGGAGTATACTTGGACTTCAGCGCACCGAATCTCAGAATCGGTTACGCCAGTAGCCGCGGCTACGGTTTTCAGTTGCGATGCCTCTTGGAATAAACTGTGCCGAGCGGCACTCGAACCGGGCAGCCTCTACCCCCCAAAAGGCTCCCCTACAACCCGCCTTGCCTCCCCTCCTCCCGGTACTTGCTCCGGATAATCTCCGCGATCGGAATATTCCGGATTTTGCTCTCCAGCCACGAAATGATGTCCAGATAGAAGAACGGCCGCCGCTCGTACGGGTGGTTTTCGAACGGTTTGAGACGCTCGTAGAGCCGCTCCAGCTCCCCCCGGAAATCCGACGCATACGTGTGCGGAATCCGCTTGAGGAACGTGATAATCTCATGCTGCACCGCGTGCATGTCGTTCATCTTCACCACAAAAGCATAGACACTCCGAATCTGGTACTCCAGCGAATAATCCTCCCCTGCCTCGTAGGACGCGATCAGGTGGAGAATCCGCGCGAAAACCTGCAAATCGCGCCGGAACTGCGGATTCGGAATCGAGATAATGCGATGCAGGTAACTCATGCACCGTTTATAATCCCCGTTCCCGAAATAGATGCACGCCACCTTGTAAGCCAGCAACATCCGGTGGTGTTCGTCCACATACCGTCCATGGTCGCGCACGAAATCGTCCACCTGTTGCGCCAGCTCCACCCCCTCCGCAAAGCTCCCCTCCAGGAAATGCAGGTTGATCTTCGCCTGCAACAGACACAGGCTCGCCAGAATCGTCAGATTCTCCGTCATCGGCTTCACCTGCGCCAACTCCCCCTCGAACTTCGCGATCGCCTCCGCCATCCGGTCGTGCATCCGCGTCATGAACAACACATCCAGCAACCGCGCCACCGCCCGCACATAGAGGTCGTAATAGACCGCCCGCTGATCCGGCCGCTCGTCGAACAGCCCCACCCACCGCCGCGCATAGCGGTAACACATCACGAAATCGTGCCGGATATAGTGGTACCACATCCGCGCCTGGTAGAGATAGAGCCGCTCGTGGAAACTCATCCCCCGGTCGTCGAACGCCTCCAGCCGCTCGCGGAAAAAATCGGTCACCATCTTCCGGTCCTTCTCGCTGCGGACATACCCCAGCTGGAGATTCAGCCCGTAGAGCTGCACCGAAAGGTTCGACAACTGGTTGATATTGGCGATCCGTTCGGCCAGCGTCCGTGCCTGATTGCTCAGCTCCTCGGCCCGGCTCGTCGCGCTGCGCTGCATGAAGATCGACTCGATCCGCTTCTCGAACTCCACGATCTCCAGCGCGAGCGTAAACTTCTGCGCCTCCAGCGCCATCCGCTTGGCCCGATCCAGCATCGTCAGCGCCTGCCGGAACATGCTCTTGTCGTACAACACCCGCGCGAAATCGATCATCTCGCGAATCTCCATCACCCCCACGTGCTGGACATTCAACAGCCGGATGCTGACCAGAATCTGGCGATAGAGATAAGCCTTCATATTGGGCAGCTGCTCCTTCCGGATTCCCGTTTTTTTGAGCACCCGAGCCTCGTCGTACTCCTCCATCCCGTCCAGCGCATCGAACAACGCCATGAACTTCGCCTCCCCGTTTCCCGCCTGGCGTTGCGCATAGAGGCGGAAATTGCGTTTTTCCGCCTTGCTCATACTCCTCACCAACTCGAACACCGCCTCCTGCCTTTTACTGGTCATCATTTTTAAAGAATCATCGGTTTCCGCAAGCAAAGATACCCAAAATCCCCCCTCGCCCCACCACAAAAGAAGACCCGACACTACGCGAAAAACAAAAAAATGAATAACTTTGCGGACATTAAAAATACACGTCACACACGCGATGGCAGACCACTCCCGTTATGCAGGCCGCGGCGTCTCGTCCGGCAAGGAAGACGTCCACAAGGCGATCCGGAACATCGACAAAGGGCTCTTCGACAAAGCATTCTGCAAAGTCGTTCCCGACTATTTCACCGGCAGCGCGGAACACTGCCTGGCCATGCACGCGGACGGGGCGGGAACCAAGTCTTCGCTCGCCTACATGTACTGGCGCGAGACCGGCGACCTCGGCGTGTGGAAAGGGGTGGCACAGGACGCCGTCGTGATGAACACCGACGACCTGCTCTGCATCGGCGCCACCGACAACATCATCCTCTCCTCGACCATCGGACGGAACAAACGGCTGATTCCGGGCGAAGTCATCTCCGCCATCATCAACGGCACCGAGGAGTTTCTCCAGACTTTGCGGGACTACGGCGTGAACATCCGTTCCACCGGCGGCGAGACGGCGGACGTGGGGGATCTCGTGCGGACGATCATCGTGGACTCTACCGTGACGGCCCGGATGCGGCGCGACGACGTGATCACCAACGACCGGATTGCGCCGGGGTGCGTCATCGTCGGGCTCGCTTCTTTCGGACAGGCCAAATACGAGACCGGCTATAACGGAGGGATGGGGAGCAACGGATTGACCTCGGCGCGGCATGACGTGTTCGGCAAGGCTTTGGCAGAGCGGTACCCGGAATCTTACGACGGGGGGATACCGGCAGACTTGGTATACACCGGCTCGTTCGAACTGACCGATCCCGTGCCGGCGGCTTACCAACGCCACGGATATACCGTGCCGGCGGATATGGACATGGGGCGCCTCGTGCTGTCGCCGACCCGAACTTATGCTCCGGTTATCACGCGCATTCTCAACGAAATAGGGCGGAAGCACATCTGCGGCATGATCCATTGCACGGGCGGGGCGCAGACCAAGATTCTGCATTTCGCCAATAACGGACTCCATATTATAAAGGACAACCTGCTGCCGGTGCCGCCACTGTTCGCCGCCATCCAGGAGCAGTCGGGAACACCGTGGGAAGAGATGTACAAAGTCTTCAACATGGGACACCGGATGGAGCTCTATGTGATGCCGGAGGTGGCAGAGACCATTATGGGCATTGCGCATGAACTGGGCATCGACGCCCAGGTGGTGGGACGGGTCGAAGCATTGGCGGATGCTGCGGCACCGGCCCGGCTCGACGTGACCGGCGCCGACGGTGCGGTTTACCGGTACGGGAAATAGCATCTCATTACAGGACAATAATCATTCAATCACCCATATGTCGAAAGTAATCAAACTACGCAAAGGCCTCGACATCAACCTCGTCGGTGCCGCCGAGCGCGTACTGACGAAAGGGGGCGACGCCCCCGGCTACGCGTTAGTGCCGAGCCACTACCGCGGCGTGACCCCGAAGTTGCTGGTCAAAGTCGGCGACAAGGTCAAAGCCGGGAGCCCGCTGTTTTTCTCCAAAGAGCACCCCGAAGTGCTCTTCACCGCTCCCGTGAGCGGCGAAGTGAGCGCCATCAACCGCGGCGAAAAGCGGAAAATCCTCAGCATCGTGGTACGGCCCGACGGCGAACGGCAGAGCGAACAGTTCGACACCTGTCCGATCGGCGACCTCACCCGCGAACGGGTGCGGGAGACCTTGCTGCGGGCAGGCTTCTGGCCCATGCTCGTGCAGCGGCCGTTCGGCGTGATCGCCGACACCGCGGCGACCCCGAAAGCCATCTTCATCTCGGGACTCGACACCGCGCCGCTCGCGCCGGAACTCAACTTCCTCGTGCAGGATCAGGGCGAACACCTGATCGCCGGTCTCGAAGTACTCAAGAAGCTGACCGACGGAAAAGTACACCTCACCGTCGGGACGGACACCACCGCAGGCGTGCTGAGCCGGATCAAACAGGCAGAAATCCACCACATCGAAGGGCCTCACCCGGCGGGGAACGTCGGCGTCCAGATCGCCCACATCGATCCGATCAATAAAGGAGACCTCGTCTGGACGGTCGAACTGCAACACGTGGCCATGATCGGACGGCTCTTTATGACCGGCACGGTGGACATGACCAAGATCGTGGCGCTGACCGGATCGGAAGTCGTGAAACCGAGATACTTCAAAGTGATCAGCGGCGCCCTGATCTCCTCGATCACCGACGGGAATCTGCGTCCTCAGGATGCCGGTGAAGAGCGCGGCGTGCGCATCATCAGCGGCAACCCGCTCACCGGCATCAAAGTCGAGCCGGATGACATCGAAGGATACCTCGGCTTCTACCACAACCAGGTCACCGTCATTCCGGAAGGGAACAAATACGAATTCCTCGGCTGGGCCATGCCCCGGATCAGCAAATTCTCCGCCTCGCACAGCTACTTCTCGTGGATGTTCCCCAAGAAACGGTACAACCTCGACACCAACCTGAACGGCGGCCCGCGGGCGTTCGTGCAGACCGGCATCTACGACCGCGTGCTGCCGATGAACATCTACCCGCTCTACCTGATCAAGGCAGTCATGGCCGGCGACATCGACAAGATGGAGAACCTCGGTATCTACGAAGTTCTGGAAGAAGACCTCGCCCTGTGCGAATTCATCGACCCCTCCAAAAACGAGTGGCAGGCCACCTTGAGCCGGGGGATCGAACTGATGATCAAAGAACTCAACTAAGCCGCACACCGTATGAAAGGATTACGACACTATCTGAACAAAATAAAGCCCAACTTCGAACAGGGCGGAAAATACGGTCGGTTCGCTTCGACATTCGAAGCATTCGAATCGTTCCTCTACGTGCCGAACACCGTCACCCGGAAAGGGGCGCACATCCGCGACGCCATGGACCTCAAACGGACCATGACCGTCGTGATCATCGCCCTGCTGCCGGCCTTGCTGTTCGGGATGTTCAACATCGGATACCAGCACAACTTGGCTTTAGGCCTGACGCTTTCCGACGTATCCGTATGGTCGAACTTCTGGTTCGGCTTCCTCAAAGTGCTGCCGATTATCGTAGTGGCCTATGCGGTGGGGTTGGGAATCGAATTCCTCTTCGCCGAACTGCGGCACGAAGAGGTCAACGAAGGCTTTCTCGTCAGCGGGATGCTCATTCCGATGATCATGCCGGTGGACTGTCCGCTCTGGATCGTGGCCGTGGCGACCGCATTTGCCGTCGTTGTGGGCAAAGAGATGTTCGGCGGCACCGGGATGAATATCTTCAATCCGGCTTTGTTGGCGCGGGCATTTATCTTCTTCGCCTATCCGACCGCCATTTCCGGGAACGAAGTGTGGGTCGCAGGGCTGAAAAACGCATCCGCATCGGGGATGCAGCTGGTCGACGGATATTCGGGAGCGACCCCGCTGTCGGACGCCGCAGCGGCTTTGTCCAATGGGGCGCAATCCATTGACTGGAGCATGGGGACGACGCCGATCGACTGGTTCTACGGCCTGATTCCCGGCTCGATCGGCGAGACCTCGACACTGGCCATTCTGATCGGAGCGTTTATTCTGATCTGGACAGGAGTCGGCTCGTGGCGGATCATGCTCTCCACCGTGATCGGGGGATTGGTCATGGGAGGAATTTTCAACCTCATCGGCACGAATGTGATGATGGATATTCCGGCTTGGTACCATCTGCTTATCGGCGGTTTCGCTTTTGGTACCGTCTTTATGGCCACCGACCCGGTGACCGCGGCCCAGACCGATCGCGGGAAGTGGATCTACGGTTTCCTGATCGGTGTTCTGTGCGTGCTCACCCGCGTTCTCAACCCCGGTTATCCGGAAGGAATGATGCTCGCCATCCTCTTTATGAACGCCATGGCGCCCCTGATCGACTACTACGTCGTGCAGGGGAACATCAAACGCCGCCTGAAACGGGCCAAAGTCAACGCGTAACACCACTATTACCGAAACCATGAACAAGCAAAGCAACACATATATCGTCACCTACGCGACCATCCTCGTGGTGATCGTCGCCACGGTGCTCTCCTTTGCCGCCATCGAGCTGCAACCCATGCAGCAGGCCAACGTCAAGACCGAAAAGATGGGCGCCATTCTGAACGCCATCGGCGCAGGCGACGGAGTCGCTGCCGCGGCGGACAAGAACAGCTACGTGGCGGGAGAATTCTCCAAATACATTACCGGCGCCTTCTTCGTCGACTCCACCGGCCACGTGAACGAAGCGCCGGTCGAAGAGGTGCTCGCCTCGTTGAACGACCTGCCCGCTGTGTTTGCGGCCAGGACAGCTATGCCGGTATTCGTCGCTACCCTATCCGGGAGCGCGAAAGAGTACGTCGTTCCGGTGACCGGAAAGGGACTCTGGGGGCCGGTTTGGGGCTATATCGCCTTGAACGAAGACTGCAACACCATCGAAGGAGCCGTCTTCGACCACAAGAGCGAGACCCCGGGGCTCGGAGCGGAAATTGCCGCCAAGCCCTTCCAGAACCAATTCATCGACAAACAAATCTTTAACAAAGAAGGGCTGTTCGTCTCCATCGACCTCCTGAAAGGGAAAGGCTCGTCGGCGGGGAATGCGTATGCCGTGGACGCCATTTCGGGCGGCACCTTGACCTCCAACGGCGTGAAAGCCATGCTCTTCACCTGTCTGGGCGACTACGAACCCTTCTTCCGCAGCGTGCAGACCAAAGCCGACCGGTCGATCGTACCGGTGGCCGACACCATCGCGACCGACACTTTAGCGACGGACAGCTTGACGACCGTCCCGACCGATACCCTTACGAAAGGAGGAGCCAAATAATGAGTACCCAGGAAAAAGAGCCGCTCTTTTCGGCTAAAAACATGAACGCCCTGCTCGGGCCGTTGGGCCGCAACAACCCGATTCTGGTGCAAGTCCTCGGGATTTGCTCCGCCTTGGCCGTCACGGCTAAGATGAAGCCCGCATTCGTGATGGCCTTGTCCGTGACCGTCGTGACCGCCTTCTCCAACCTGATCATCTCCCTGATGCGGAAAGGGATTCCGTCGCGGATCCGAATCATCGTCCAGCTGGTTGTGGTCGCAGCCTTGGTCATCCTCGTCGATCAGGTACTGAAAGCTTTTGTTTATGATATTAGCAAGCAGCTTTCGGTCTTCGTGGGCTTGATTATCACCAACTGTATCATCATGGGGCGCCTCGAAGCGTTCGCCATGGGGAACAAACCGTGGCCCTCGTTCCTCGACGGGATCGGCAACGGCTTGGGATACGGCCTGATCCTGATTATCGTCGCCTTCTTCCGCGAACTGTTAGGATCGGGAACCTTATGGGGATACCAGGTGATTCCCCAGTGGTGCTATGAACACGGCTACGCCAACAACGGCCTGATGATCCTGCCCCCGATGGCCTTGATTACCGTAGGGATCATCATCTGGATCCACCGCAGTCGGAACAAAGACCTGCAGGAGAAATAAAACCAGCGAAGCCTGTTATTTCCTATCCACACTTAGAAACCAGACATGGAAAACATACTGAACATATTCGTCAAGTCGATCTTCGTCGATAACATGGTCTTCGCCTTCTTCTTCGGGATGTGCTCCTACATCGCCGTGTCGAAGACCGTCAAGACCGCTATGGGTCTGGGGCTGGCCGTGATCTTCGTGATGACCGTGACCGTGCCCGTTAACTACCTCCTCAATAAATTCGTCCTCGAACCGGGAGCCCTGACCTGGGTGAGTCCGACCCTGGCCGACCTGGATCTCAGCTTCCTGAGCTTCATCGTCTTCATTGCCGTTATCGCCTCGATCGTGCAGCTCGTGGAGATGATCGTCGAAAAATTCGCGCCGGGGCTTTACAGCTCGCTAGGGATTTTCCTCCCGCTGATTGCCGTGAACTGCGCCATCATGGGGGGCTCGCTCTTCATGCAGGAACGCGCCTACGCCAATATCGGCGAAGCCACCGCATTCGCATTCGGCTCGGGGATCGGCTGGTGGCTCGCCATTATCGGCATGGCCGCCATTCGCGAGAAACTCACCTACTCCAACATTCCCAAACCGCTCAAAGGGGTCGGGATTACGTTCATTATTACCGGGTTGATGGGGATCGCCTTCATGATCTTCCTCGGCATCCAACTCTAACGCATTACAGACAGATACGATGATATCATCCACAATTCTTTCGGCAGCCGTCGTGAGTCTGACGCCGACCCTCGTCACGGCCATCATCGCCTTCGCGGCGATCACGCTGATTCTGGTAGCGGTACTGCTGTTCGCCAAGAAAAAGCTGACCCCCTCGGGAAACGTCACCATCACCATCAACGGCGAAAAAGAGATCACCGCAGAGACCGGCGGATCGCTCCTGACCACCCTGGCGGAACAGAACATCTTCCTGCCTTCGGCATGCGGGGGCGGCGGATCGTGCGGCATGTGCAAATGCCAGGTCTTGGAAGGCGGCGGCGAAATTCTGCCCACCGAAGTCAACTTCTTCAGCCGCAAACAACAACAGGAACACTGGCGCCTCGGCTGTCAGGTCAAAGTCAAAGAAAACCTGAAGATTCGAGTACCCGAATCGGTGCTGGGCGTGAAGAAATGGGAGTGCGAAGTGATCTCCAACCGGAACATCTCGACCTTCCTCAAAGAGTTCGTCGTGAAACTTCCCGAAGGCGAACAGCTCAACTTCCGCAGCGGGGGCTACATCCAGATCGACGTCCCGAAATACGACGAGATCAAATTCTCGGACATGGAGATCGACGAACAGTTCCGCCCCGACTGGGACAAATTCAAGATGTGGGACCTGGTGACGAAGAATCCGGAACCGACCTTCCGGGCATACTCCATGGCCAACCACCCGGCCGAAGGGAACATCATCATGCTGAACATCCGGATCGCCACCCCGCCGTTCGACAAGGCGACAGGCGGCTTCATGAAAGTCAATCCGGGGATCTGCTCTTCGTATATCTTCAGCCGGAAACCGGGCGATAAAGTAACCATCTCGGGGCCGTACGGCGAATTCTTCCTGCCCGACAACCTGCCGGCAGATCAGGAACTGATCTTTATCGGCGGCGGGGCCGGGATGGCACCCATGCGGAGCCACATCATGCACCTCTTCAAGACCGAAAAGACTTCGCGTCCGGTATCGTTCTGGTATGGGGCCCGGGCTTTGAAAGAGGCGCCTTACATGCCGGAATTCACCGAAATCGAACGCGACTTCCCGAACTTCTCGTTCAACCTGGCGCTCGACCGGCCCGATCCGGAAGCGGATGCCGCCGGTGTGAAATATACCCCGGGCTTCGTGCACAACGTGCTGTACGAGAACTACCTCAAAAACCACGAAGATCCGGAAGGGTGTTTGTACTTGATGTGCGGGCCGCCTATGATGATTTCGGCCGTGGTGAAGATGCTCGACTCCTTGGGGATACCGCCCGAGAATATCATGTACGACAACTTCGGCGGATAGTTCCCGATTCGAACTACAAAAAGTCGATACGCGCATTCTCTTTATCTGGAAGAGAATGCGCGTTTATTTTGTCCCATCCACGCCTATATCGATTAGTGCAAGCTGAAGCCTGTAGTGCTTGGGGCGAGGCTGCCATAGCGCAACGCTGTTTCGCCCGTCCCGCCGGTACGCCCATCGGGCGTTTTGTTAGGGTTGTCTTTGCTTTACTAACCGGACGCCGCCCGCGTAGGGCAGTTTCAGGCGGGTGCAAGCTCTCCCGCGCGCGATCGCTGAAGAAGGAAATCATTCAAACGCGTGATTCGCGTTTGAATAAGATTTCCGCCAGCGCAATTGGGCCGAGGCGGCCTTGGGGTAGAGGCAGCCCATTCCGAGTGCCGGGAGGCACCGCCTGCCCGGCGTAAGGGCAGTACCCTCCTGTAGCCAAAGACGCGCGCCTCCGCCTAAAGAGGGAAATCGTCAAAATGCGCTGGCGTGTTTTGACAAGATTTCCCAAGGCGCGCGAATAAAGAACTGTACTCGAAAACCGTCGCCCGCCCGCTTAAAGGGCATATTCTGCCGGTTGGCACTTGGCCAATCCGGCAAGAATTGCCGCGGGCGACGGCAAATGCGGCGGAGCGACAGCGTAGCCGCAGTGAGGCTGACACAGGGCGGAGAACTGGGACGAACTTGAGGCTGCGACTGTTCTTCGGGCGCGAAAACCGTTTATGGTTTTCGCGCTGCGCTGGGCTGAACACGGGGCGGTGAATGGGCCGTGCTTCTGCGACCCTTTAGGGTTGCGCGGGCCGAAGCCTCCGACCGCGGAGGCCCGCAACTGACGTTGCTCTGGGCCCCGCAGGCTTCAATCCGCTAAGGCAATTGTATTTTCGCAAGCTCGGTAAAGAGCGGGGTGAACTTTGAGTGGCAGGTTGGGCTGAGCTCTTGCGGTTCATAGAACCGCCGGGCCTGCGCGCTGGGCCTTCGGCCCACCCCCCGGAGCGCGCAGCCCGAAACTTAAATTAGAGTAAAGGCTGCCAGTAAGACGCCCAGTGAGCCCGCCCCGGGCTTCCGCGATGGAGGCAATCAGGGTATCCGAGGCGATCTGGTGTATGTCAGCAACAACGGATACTCCTCATCATCCACGACAGGAGATACAGCCGGCATATATCTGGGTTTCAGCACGACGGACCTACTCTCCAGCAATGCAAGCATTCGTGCCCACGGTATTCAGTTGCGCTGCCTCTCGGAATAAACGGAGGCCGAGCGGCAATCGAAAGCCGGCTGGGACTACCCCAACCCACAGCCGCTTCACCCCCCACTTCCAAAGACCGCCGCCTCTCCGAAAACAACCGCAGAAAAACATCCCCGCCCCCTCAACAAAGCCCCCGCACCCCTTGGTCATGCGAAAAAAAAACGCTATCTTAGCCGTTTGAAAAGCCAAGCGAGACTTAGATAATCAAACCATGCAAGAACAGCAAGAGAGAATCATCAAGATCAATATCGAGGAGGAGATGAAGACCGCCTACATCGACTATTCGATGTCGGTGATCGTGTCGCGGGCCCTGCCCGACGTGCGCGACGGACTCAAACCGGTGCACCGCCGCGTGCTCTACGGGATGAGCAACGAACTGTCGCTCTACTCCGACAAACCGTACAAGAAATCCGCCAGAATCGTCGGGGAAGTCCTGGGGAAATTCCACCCCCACGGCGACTCCTCAGTCTACGACGCTATGGTGCGGATGGCACAGGAGTGGTCGCTGCGGTATCCGCTGGTGGACGGACAGGGGAACTTCGGGTCAATCGACGGGGACAGCCCGGCGGCGATGCGGTACACCGAAGCCCGGATGAAGAAAATCACCGACGAAGTGATGGCCGACATCGAAAAGGAAACCGTCGACTTCACCCTCAACTTCGACGACACCATCTACGAACCCACGGTACTTCCGACGAAAATCCCCCTGCTGCTGCTCAACGGGAGCTCCGGGATTGCAGTGGGGATGGCTACGAACATGCCGCCGCATAACCTGAGCGACACCATCGACGCCGTAAACGCCTATATCGACAACCCCGACATCGAGATCTCGGAACTCATCGAAAAGATCAAAGCACCGGACTTTCCGACCGGCGGGATTATCTACGGTTACGAAGGGGTGCGCGAGGCGTACGAAACGGGGCGGGGACGCGTCGTGATCCGTTCCAAGACCGACATCGAACACACCGCGAGCGGGCGGGAATGTATCGTCGTGACCGAGATTCCGTACCAAGTCAATAAAGCCGAGATGATCCAGAAGATCGCCGGCATGATCAACGACAAGAAGATCGAAGGGATCTCTTACATCAACGACGAATCCGACCGAAACGGGATGCGGATCGTCATCATCCTGAAACACGACGCGGTGGCAAGCGTCGTGCTCAATACTTTGTTCAAATACACCCAGCTGCAATCCACCTTCTCGGTCAATAACATCGCGCTGGTGGACGGGCGCCCCAGATCGCTCAACCTCAAAGAGCTGGTCAAATACTTCGTTCGGCACCGCCACGACGTGATCGTGCGGCGGACGAAATACGATTTGCGGAAAGCGGAAGAAAGGGCACACATTTTGGAGGGTCTCCTTATTGCGCAGGACAACATCGACGAAGTCATCCGGATCATCCGGGCCGCCAAGAATGCAGACGAGGCAAAAACCAACCTCATCGCCCGCTTCCAATTCAGCGACCTTCAGGCACAGGCCATCGTCGACATGCGACTGCGGGCACTGACCGGGCTCGAACACGAAAAACTCCAACAGGAGTACGACGAACTGCGCAAAATGATCGCCCACTACAACGAACTGCTCGGCAGCGAGTCCATGCAGATGCAACTCATCAAAGACGAACTCGTCGAGATGAAAGAACGGTACGGCGACAAGCGGCGGAGCGAAATCGTCCTGACCGCAGAAGAGTTCAACCCCGAAGACTTCTACGCCGACGAGGATGTGGTGATCACCATCTCCCACCTGGGGTATATCAAGCGCACCCCGCTGACCGAATACCGGACACAGTCCAGGGGCGGAGTGGGATCGAAAGGGTCTGCCACGCGGGACGAAGACTTCATCGAGCACCTGTACGTCACCACGATGCACAACACCATGCTCTTCTTTACCGAAAAGGGGAGATGTTACTGGCTCAAAGTGTACGAAATACCCGAAGGGAGTCGTTCTTCCAAAGGCCGTGCGATTCAGAACGTCATCCAGATCGAACCGGACGACAAAGTGCGAGCCTATATCAACGTGCGCAGGCTGAACGACCCGGAATACGTCAACAGCAACTACATCGTGATGTGCACCCGCGAAGGGATCATCAAGAAGACCTTGCTGGAAGCCTACTCGCGGCCCCGGCTGAACGGCGTGAACGCCATCACCATCAAAGACGGCGACCAGCTGATCGACGCCGCACTGACTTCGGGCAAGGCTCAGGTGGTGATTGCCGCCAAAGGCGGGAAAGCGATTCGTTTCGAAGAAGAGAACGTCCGGGCCATCGGACGGACGGGGGCAGGCGTGCGGGGGATCAATCTCGATGAAGGAGATGAAGTGATCGGCATGCTGACCGTCGAACCGGATCAGAAACCGGAAATTCTGGTCGTCTCGGAAAACGGATACGGGAAGCGGACAGGGATCGACGACTACCGCATCACCGGCCGGTCGGGGAAAGGCGTCAAGACCATCCAGATTACGGAAAAGACAGGTAAGCTGATCTCCATTCAGGCCGTAAGCGACGAAAACGACCTGATGATCATCAACCGGTCGGGCCTCACGATTCGGATTCCCGTTGCCGACATCCGCGTTACCGGACGCGCGGCACAGGGCGTCAAGGTGATCAACCTGCGGAACAACGACTCGATCGCTTCGGTGATCGCCGTGCCCAAGAGCGAAGACGACGAAACGAACGACGACCCGTCTATCGTTGCTGCCGCTGAAGTGACCGAATAACTAACACATACTCACACGATACGCACCATGAAAAAGATTCTTTTGATCCTCGCCGCCACAGCCACCACACTGGCCGCCAGCTCGCAGACCAAAGAGCTGGATAACCTCGCCAAGCGGCTCCAGAAGAGCGATGAAGCCATCGCCGATCCCAAGAAATCCGCCTCGGCAAACACGTGGCTCGACCACACCAGCGCCCTGATCGCCGCATCGAAAGTCTACACCAAAACGTTGGTCGCCGATTTTCCCATCGAACAGACCCTGGCCTTGGTCGGCGACCAGCCCAACGAAATCGTCGAAGTGACCGTGATGGAACAACCCCACAAGAAATACGTGTTCGATAACTTCGACATCTACGTCAATCAGAACGGACAAGTCGTCTTCTGGCAGACCAAGAACGAATTCCGTCCCGACGCCTTGAACAAAGCACTGGAAGCGTTCAAAAAAGCCTGCGAACTCGACCCGTCCATCGCGACCGGTAAAGGGTATCTCGTGGGCGACGAGCTGCTGAACCAGTTCAACACCAACGGGATGAACAACTACAACCTCGGTCAGAAGATCCAGGCAGCCGAAATGTTCTCGAAAGTCGTCGAAGTCAACCAGATGCTCGGCAACACCGACTCCGTGATGCTCTACTACACCGGCGTGGCTTACAGCGAAGGCGAAGACTACGACAAAGCCCTCGAATACCTGAACAAAGCCCGTGAAATCGGCTACGACCAGGACGGCGGCGTAGACTTCTACATCGCCTACATGCAGGAAAAACAAGGCAAGAAAGAGGACGCCATCGCCACCCTCGAAAACGCCCTCGCCAAATACCCGACCGACAACCGGATGGTGACCCAGCTGATTAATCTCTACATCGACACCCAGCGCAGTCCGGACACCGTAGTCGGTCTGCTCGACAAAGCGAAAGAGCTCGATCCGTCGAACGTCTCGCTCTACATGCTCGAAGGTACCTTGTGGGAAAAGATGGGTAACGCGGACAAAGCCGAAGCCGCTTTCGTCGCTGCCACCAAAGTCGATCCGGACAACTATGCGCCTTACATGAACGCCGGGATCATGGAAGCCCGCAAAGGTGACGCCCTGATCGAACAAGCCCGGAAACTCGATCTCAACGACGTGAAAGGATACGAAGCCATGGCCAAAGAAGCGATCGGTTACTACAACGTCGCGATCGAATATCTGGAAAAAGCCCACGAGTTGAATCCCAAAGAGATCGGCATCGTCGATATGCTGAAAGGCTTGTACTACCAGAAATTAGCCAACGGCGAAGAGGTCGAAGCCAAGTTCCAGCACTACACCGACCTGTACCGGGCGATGGAAGAGCAGGCCGAAGCGGCACAACAGTAAACCTTGAGGCCGGTATTTCCCACCCCTTCATCTATTCTACGCCCGCAGGAATCTTCAGTGTATTCCTGCGGGCTTTTTTGCGAACATACTTCAGAGCGATTAGATTTTTCAGCGCACGGACAAAGAATTGAGGGTAGAGGCTGCCCATTTCGAGTGCCGGGAGGCACCGCCTAAAGAGGGAAATCGTCAAAACTCGCTTGCGTGTTTTGGCAAGATTTCCCCGGCGCGCACCAAAAACTGGGCTGAGCTGATTAAGCGATACGCAGTATCGCTCCGTTCCGCCGGGGTCACCCGGACGCCGCCCGCGCAGGGCAGTTTCAGGCGGGACAAAGCTCAACCGCGCGCCAACGCCTTAACAGGAAAATCATTCAAAAGCGATGTTCGCTTTTGAATCAGATTTTCCAAGGCGCGCGAACAAATCGACTCTGCCGAAAACTTCGTCGCCCGCCCGCCTAAAGAGGGATTTCGCTCATTTTGCATCAGCAAAATCGAGATGAAATCCCAGCGGGCGACGTTTAGGAATAGATACGCCCATCTTTCGGGTGCCGAGCGGTAGCGGCGGAGCGACAGCGGAGCCGCAGTGAGGCGGACACGGGTCGGAGAACTGGGGCGAACTTTGGGCCGTAACTGTTCTTCGGGCGGGAAAACCGGTTACGGTTTTCCCGCCGCGCTGGGCCAAGCTTTGGGCTGGAATTTGGGCCGAGAGCGAGTAGCGGGGGTTTT